>JACROO010000131.1 GCA_016214355.1 Nitrospirota bacterium
ATCAATTTTCGGTTGATGGCGCAGTTAAGCAGGCTTGGTCAAGTAATGCTACTTATAACTGGCTAAGCCCGTTAATTGGCGCGCATACTATTAAGGTAGAAGCAAAGGATGATGCCGGGCAGTCTAGTAAAAGCTCTGAGGTATTTATCTTAAGAAAACCCATGGAAATAGCGAATTAATTATATGAAAAAGCCAATCATCAGAATTCTTTCTTTAGTTTTAATTTTAACACATATTTTTACAATTTGCTTAAGGGATGTTTCCTTTGCAGCACAGTCAAGCAGTTCTTCCTCAGGCACAAGCACAGCTAATTCTGGCGCAAGCACAACCAAAAGTACAACAACTTCTACTCAATCACCAACTAAACCGACAACTGGCAGCGCCAAAACTAAAGATACCGCCAGCTCAGCCAAATCAATGAGCCTAGCTGCAGCAAGCAGTTCTTCTTCACCGCAAATGAGCACAAGCTTTAATACTTCAGTTTTAAAATCTTTTCAAAGTGATCCTTTTACCGGAAGAGCAATGTTTTCTGTTCCTATTAATGTACCGGTAGGTCGAAAAGGTGTTCAGCCTAATATCGCACTTACTTATGCCTCAGGCTCAGGTAACGGTATATTAGGCGTAGGCTGGAGCTTGGAACTAGGATCAATTCAGCGTTCTACTAAACGCGGAGTTCCAAAATACGATTCAACGGATACTTTTATTTTTAATTCTCAAGGCTCAAATCAAGAATTGGTTAATATTGGAGGTAATGAATACCGCAGCAAAATAGAAGGAAGTTTCTCAAGGTTTACTTTTGACGGCACAAGCTGGGTAATTACTGATAAAGGTGGTACAAAATACTACTTTGGCCAGACCGAAAACTCTAAACAAATTTGTTCGAAAGGTGCCTTTAGTTGGTACTTAACTAAAGTGGAAGACGTCAATACCAATTATATGGAAATCTCTTACACTCAGGACCAAAACCAAATCTATCCGGATAAAATTATCTATACAGGTAATTCTATCCAAAGGCTAACTACTGCTAATTCAGTAGAGTTTTTATATGAAGCCCGTTTAGATACGCCAATAAGTTCTCGCAGTGGTTTTAACATTGTTGCTGCCAAACGCCTTAAAACCATCTTGGTAAAATTTAATAGCTCGTTTATTTGTCAATATAAAGTTGAGTATTTAGCAATAGATAACACAAGGCCTTTTTCTTTTATTAATCAGGTAGCTATCCTTGGCCAGGATGGCACAACATCCTTGCCACCGATAAAGTTTGAATATTATGACACAAAGCCGACATTCAGCCAAAATGTTGCTTATTGGAGTAATGTTAATAACTGTGGTTATGATGACCCAACGCGTTGGAACATTCGCTCAGGCCAGTCTAATAGAGGGGTTACAACAACTATTGCTGATATGCGCGATGTTAACGGCGATGGCCTTCCTGACAGGATTTTAAGCAGCTTCAATTCACCGCCCGATCGCTTTGTTGTTCAACTGAATAATGGGCATGGTTTTGATGATCCTCTGGATTTTCGCTACCCTTACACTAACACTGAAAGAGAGCAGTATATCTCTTTTACTGAAAACGACGGCCAGATTTATCCGCTTACTTATTCAGATATGTTTGATGTTGACGGAGACGGCTTTATTGATAAGGTCTGTGTAGATTTCAGTGACCGCACCAGATTTAAGGTCTGGCGTAATTTGGGTAATCTTACCTTTGATACAAATGCTACTTATTGGATTAATGTTAATAGCTGCGGTTTTGATCATCCAACGCGTTGGAACATTCGCTCAGGCCTGTCTAATAAGGGAGTTACTGTAAATATTGCTGATATGCGCGATATTAACGGCGACGGCCTGCCGGACAGGGTTATGTACTCTTCTGCTAATTATAATACCTGTTATCAAGTGCAATTAAATACCGGAAACAGTTTTTCTAATCCTGCGGATTTTTCTTATCCCTACGCTGGCACTGAAAGAGAACAATATATTTCTTTTACTGAAAACGATGGTTTGATTTATCCTATTACTAAATTTGAGCTTTTTGACATTAACGGCGACGGCCTTCTAGACAAAGTAGCTATGGATGACACTAACTACACGCATTTTAAAGTCTGGCTGAATCAGGGTTCATCCTTTGATGCAAATGTGACCTTATGGAATAATGTCGGTAATTACGGTTATGAAGATCTTATTAGCTGGGGTATACGTTCAGGACAATCTAATAAGGGGATAGTTGTTTGTATAGGAGATATAAAAGACATTAACGGCGACGGCCTTGCTGATAGGATCATCCGTTCGTTCTTCAATCCTTCAAATTGTTATCAGGTTCAGCTAAATACAGGAAGTGGCTTTGCCGATTCTATTGATTTGGCTTATCCATATACTGATATTGAGCGTGAACAGTATATTTCCTGGACACAGTATGATGGACTTATTTATCCTGATACTTATACTGATCTTTTTGACATTAATGGAGACGGCCTTCCTGATAAAGTAGCTGTGGATACTGATAACCACACCCGTTTTAAGGTCTGGCTGAACACTACTACATCATCCGGCTACCTGAAAAAAATTGATAATGGTATTGGTGGGAACGTAGAGGTAGAGTATGCGTCATCAAGCCAATTTGACAATAAAGCAAGTGACGGATTGAATCATTTGCCGTTTAATGTTTGGGTGGTGAAAAAGATTGCTTCATCTGATGGTCAAGGTAGTGTATATTCTACTAACTATGATTACAAGGGTGGCTATTTTTCAACTACAGACCGCGAATTTCGCGGTTTTGGCTATGTTAAAACTACTGATTCCGAAGGCTCATCCAGCGAAAGCTACTTTAAACAAGACAGCATCTTTAAAGCAAGGCCCTATAAACAGGAAGTAAAAGATAAAGACAGCAAGCTTTATTCAAAAACCGAAAACACCTGGCAGAGCGTTGAGCTTTATCCCGGAGTTAATTTTCCGTATCTAGTTCAAACCGATAATTATGTTTATTATCCTGATAATATTGATAATTACAAACAAACCCGCGTAAAATACGAGTATGATTCTTTTGGTAATCCCAAAAAAGTCATCTCTGAAGGTGAAGTTGCTGTCACTGGCGATGAGAAGACTCAAATTACAGAATATATTTATAATATTACGGATTGGATTCTCTCTTGTCCTAAATCTACTATACTTTTAGATAAGAGCCAAACTAAAGTCTCTGAAAAGCGCTTTTACTACGATAATCATACCACTCTTGATGAAATCCCCACAAAGGGTTTTATCACCAAGGAAGAAAGCTCCCTCAAAGATCCAATTAAAAATACCCAAAAGTATATATCATCAAGCTATGCCTATGATACTTATGGTAATTTAACCAGCTCAACTGATGCCTTGGGCAGGACTACCTCAACAGTCTATGACCCAGTGCAATTTTCCTATCCAATTCAAACAACCAATGCCTTAGGCAAAACCATAAAAACTGTTTATTACGGAATTAATGATTCTCTACAAGATGCAATTACTGGCTCAGGTTTGCCCGGTCAGGTAAAATCTACCGAAGATTACAATACTCAAAAAAACTATAATATCTATGATTCCTTGGGTAGAATTACTAAGGCTATCGGACCGCTTGATACCGAAGACTATCCCGGAGCAATCTATGAATATGATTTATCAGCTCAACCGATTAAAGTTGTCAGAAAAGTTAAAGTTGATTACTCTGCACAGCCTGCCTATCTATCAAGTTATTCTTTTTATGATGGTTTGGGCCGTGTGATTGAAGATAAAACTCCTGCTGAAAATAATCCTGTAAATAACCAGCCCCGCCAGATCATCTCAGGCCTTGTAAGATATGATTCTCGCGGACAGATTAAGGAGAAGTATTTGCCTTATTTTGTGGATGCCTCAGCAAACTACGAATCTCCAGTATACAATACTCCGCATTCAAGTTTTATTTATGATGCTTTAGGCCGCCTCACACAAAGCATTAACCCGGATTTAACCAGCTCCAGTGTTTCCTACGGGGTTTGGTCAAAAATAACTATTGATGAAAATAATCACTCTAAGGGTTATTATTTTGATTCTTATGGAAAGATTACTAAAGTAGAAGAGCATAACAGTGGCCAAATTTATACCACTAAATATGAATATGACACATTAGGTAATCTTATCAAGCTTACAGATAATCAGAATAATGTTACTCAGATTTGGTATGATTCTTTAGGTAGGAAAGTAAAGATGGATGATCCTGATATGGGTATCTGGCTGTATGAATATGATGCCCTGGGGAATCTTACCAAGCAAACCGATGCCAAGGGGCAAGTATTAAGATTTACTTATGATGTCTTAAGCAGGCTCTTAAGAAAGATTAACTATACCAATGCTGCAAGCCCAATAACCTTGGTAACCTATACTTATGATAGTGCTGCAAAATCATACTGTATCGGACGTCTTTCTAAAGTCACAGACTTATCCGGCTCTACTGATTTTTATTATGACAAATTAGGCAGAGAGACAAAATCCACAAAAACTATTACAGGCTCAGGTACTTATACCGTTGAACGTACCTATGATGCTTTAGACAGGTTACTCACTCTTAAATACCCCGATTCTACACTCATAACCTACAGCTATAATCCTCAAGGAATAGAAAAAGTATCGTCATTGCGAGCCCCTGAAGGGGGCGAAGCAATCTCATATATATCAAACATTGATTACTCTCCCACAGGCCAACTCACAAAGATTCAATACGGCAATGGCACTCAAACCAACTACGCTTATGAGCCAAATACCATAAGGCTAAATAATATCGTTACCCAATCACCTGCCGGTAAAATCCAGGACCTAAGTTATCAGTTTGACAATACCGGTAACATCAGAAACATTGTTGATGCAGTAAATACCGCTACTCAAAGTTTTGTTTATGATGACCTAAACCGTCTTATATCAGCCTCCGGCTCTTATGGTGCATTGAGTTATGCGTATGATTCCATAGGAAACATGATTAATAAGGAAGGTGTTAACTTAACTTATGGAGAAGGTTCTGCTGGCCCACACGCTGTCACGTCATTGCGAGCCCCTGAAGGGGGCGAAGCAATCTCAATCTCTTATGATGCCAATGGAAACATGATTCAAAAAGGAGACCTATCTCTAACCTATGATGTAGAAAACCGCCTTAAAGAAGCTCAAAGAGTTCCTCCACAACCAGTAACTATAAGTATTACTCTAAAGCCGGGATGGAATTTTTTCTCACTTCCAGTAATCCCCCAGGATACTAAAGTAAGCTCAGTTTTGGCTCAAATCTCCGGAAAGTACTCTCAAATATCCCGCTATAGCCCTAATACCAAAACCTTTGAGCATAATGTTGCTAATACTAAGTTTGATCAATTCACTGATTTTGAATACGGCAAAGGCTACCAGATATATATTACAAGTACATCAGATGTTAACTTGAATATTACCGGTACACTGCAATTAACTACTCAAAGCATCAGTCTTGTTGCTGGAGAGAACTTAATCTTCTGTCCAAAGACAACCGAGACTACAGTAGAAGCAGCGCTATTTCCTTTAAAGCTTGATACAGATTATTCCAAGGTTGTTTACTATAACAAATTCTTAAACAAGTTTGAAGAATACTCAAGCATAAAACAGGAATTTACAACCCTAAAACCAGGAACCAGCTATTACATTATCTGTTTAAAAGATACTACCCTAACTGTATCCGGCTCTCAACAACCACCAGTTAGTTTTACTTATGATGGCGACGGAGGAAGAGTGCGTAAATCGTCATTGCGAGACGCCGAAGGTGGCGAAGCAATCTCCACCACCTACATCGGCTCCCTCTACGAAATTAACTCTGACGGCACCACTACTAAACATATCTTCTCCGGCTCAAACCGTATTGCCTCGTCATTGCGAAACGCCGCAGGCGTTGAAGCAATCTCGTATTTCCATAGCGATCATTTAGGAAGCTCTAATATTATCACTGACTCAAGTGGTAAGCAGATAGGCTTTACTGAGTTTACTCCCTACGGCTCAACCTTTAAACAAACAGGCAGCTTTGATCCAAAACACAAATTCACCGGTAAAGAACTTGATTCTTCCACTGGATTATATTATTATGGTGCTAGGTATTATGATCCGTTCTTTGGCAGATTCATTACTCCAGACACCATCGTCCAAGCTCCCTATGATCCTCAATCATTAAACCGCTACAGCTATTGCAGGAATAATCCTATAAATCTGGTTGATCCTACCGGACATAGCTGGTGGAAAAACATTTTTAAGGCTATTGGGATAGCCGTTGCGGGGATAGCTTTAACTATATTTAGCGGTGGCGCGTTAGCGCCCCTTGTTGGCACGTATTGGGCCGGTGTTGCAACAGGCGCCTTCATGGGAGCCACAATAGGAGGCAGTTTTGCTGCAGCGACAGGGGGCAATATAGGCATGGGCCTGTTAACGGGGTTCGTAGGCGGAGCCGTATTTGCAGGATTAGCGCCAGGCTTGGGTACTTTATCCGATGGAGTTTTTAGAGGTATAACATTAGGAGGGGCTCAGGGGCCTTTAACGGCCGGAGCAAGTATGGGAAGTAATTTTGTCGCTGGTTTTCTAGGTGGAGCTGCTTCTGGGGCTGCAGTAGCAGGAATAAACGGTGCAGATGTCGGTCAGACAGCTCTAATGGGTGGCGCCATGGCAGGAGGTTTTTCACTACTTAGCGATACTGCTTATTTAATGCGCACAAAGGAAATTCAGAATAGTGAGTTAGATCCGTTGGGTCGAAATTCAAGCGGTAAGAGTTCAGGTATTAGAGGAGATAATTTTAAATTGGCAGGAGCTCGATATAATCGTAATAATCCAAATGCATGGCCAGCTCCTTTTGGAGGAAATCAAGGTGGACAAGGAAAGATATTTGGGTTTAACTATCCACCTAACGGGATTGTAAATCACATCTTGGAGTCGTGGGCAGGTCCGCACGACTGGTTGAATGGTTGGACTTATGATTCGGTAGGAAATCTCAGACAATTAAATCTGTTGGAGAGCGGTATAAATACATTCACAAATCCTTTAAATATTGCTATTGCAGCTCCGCTTGCTATACCACTGGCTTTACCCCAACAAGCAGCTGCGGCGCCAGGAATTATTTATGGCAGTCAAAAAGAATGAGTTGTAACAAAATATCTTAAAAGGGGTGGACTGATGAAATTATCCATAATAGTCGCACGACCGCAGTTCGAGAACAAGAAAAACCTTGGCTTTTTGTGAGATTTCACGTCCCCAAACGTATTGAGTCCTGCGACTTATCGTTTGTAACACTAGAAAACAAAATATCAGGAGAGCGAGTGACACCAATTAGCGTGAAGCCCAATGCTTTCAATAATAATCAAACGGTTCCAATTTATAATTGCTATTATTCTTTTGATATCAACGAAGACAAGGTATCGCAGTACATTTTGCATATTTCAGACAACGTGCTTGGGTGTGTGGTTGATCCAATCCCGTATGTGTATGAAGAATATACGGAATGGGTTCCAATTCAATTTCAATAAATGATGAAAAAAATCTTATTTTTATTGCTGATTACAATATTTGGCAGTGGTTGCGCTACAAATGCTCAATTTGTTCAGGAAAGAAATTATGATGTAGGTCGTAATGTAAACTGGAGTTATGCGGTTTCTCCGAATCCAGTAATTGTTCCCTACAATCAAACTCAAGATAAATATATAATTGACTGGGAAAATGGTTGTAAATTTGCTTATTATGTGAATAAAGAGACAAAGATAGTTGAATCGTGGGAATATCTTTGTTCCCCTGAAAAATGCAAAATGGGTGTAGGCTGGTTTAATCGTGATTGGATGTAATAACTAGGATAAGCAGTATATACGTTGTCCACAACCTATTGCAGAACTTAAAAACGCAGAGAAAAAAGCGAGTATGTCACTCTCTGAATCTTATCTAATCAGCCAAACCTTTAACCATTAATGAAAAAAATAGCATTATTTTTATGTATGGTTTTTGTAATTGGGTTGCCGTTGGGACAAGCGCAATGGCTACAAAATGGCATTCCAGTAACAGATTCTTCCTATGCGAAGACTGTAGGCGAATTTGGTGCTATGCTTATTTTTACTGACAACCCAGACGAGTTATTTATAGCATGGAATAAGGATGCAGAGGGAGTCTCAGCTAATTTTGATATTGAAGAAGTTAAGCCGAACGATAACCTTACCGCGGCTATAATTTTCTCAAATTGTACCCCCGATAAAGAAGGAATGGCTAATGTGACAGTAAAATTTACGGTTTTAGACTCAAATCAAAAAATCATCAAAGAAACGGGAGAGTCAGAGGTTTGGATTAATAGGCCAGTTCCACACAAAAGAGCATTACAATTAAGCGTTGATTTCATGCAAATTCAGGTTGGAGAAAAATACCCAAACAGTTTTTATATAGTAAAGGCTTTAGTGCATGATAAAAATTCTGATACAAGAATAGGCTTAGAGCGGAAATTCAAAGTGATTGAAGATAAAAAAATAGGGGACAGACACTAATTTCTGTTGACACTATATCATTTTATGATAACATTTCTTCATGCCCCGTATTGCACGTTTAATAGTTCCCGAATACCCCCACCATGTTACCCAGAGAGGTAATTATCGGCAAGATGTATTTATTGATGACGCCGACCGGCGGCATTACCTTATGCTGATGGCTGATTACAGCCGAAAATTCCACCTTGTCATTTTGGGATATTGCCTTATGAATAATCATGTCCATTTCATTGTTCTACCCAAGGATAAAGATTCCCTCGCCGATACATTTCACATTGTCCATACGCGGTATTCGCAATATTTTAATAAGAAGCTAAAAGCCTCCGGACACCTCTGGCAGGGACGGTACTATTCGTGCGTCCTTGATGAGCGGCATCTATTAGCAGCAGCCAGATACATAGAGCGCAATCCCGTTAGGGTTAAAATAGCGAAAAAACCAGAGGATTACATCTGGTCAAGTGCGAAAAATCATATTGGTACCTCTAACAATGATATAATTGATACAAATGCCCTATTTAAGTACATTGAAGTCAAGCAGAGCGGATGGAGAGGCTTTATAGAAAAAAGCGATGATTCGGAGGAGATATCTGTTATCCGAAAATACACCACGACTGGCCGGCCGCTTGGAAACATCGTTTTTGTTCAGAAACTTGAGAAAGCGTTCGGCGAAAGATTGCATGCGTTGCCGGTGGGCAGGCCCAAGAAAAGGAAATAAGGGACAGACACGAATTTCTGCAAACACAAATTCACCGGCAAAGAACTTGATTCTTCCACTGGATTATATTATTATGGTGCTAGGTATTATGATCCGTTCTTTGGCAGATTTATTACCCCAGACACCATCGCCCAAGCTCCCTACGATCCCCAGAGTTTAAACCGCTACAGCTATTGTAGGAATAATCCTATAAATCTGGTGGATCCGACGGGCAACTTTTGGTTTATACCGTTTATTATTGCTGTAGTAAAAGGAGCACTTATTGGAGCTGCCGTCGGTGCTGCGGTTGCAGCAGCAACTGGCCAGAATATTTGGCAAGGGGTAATGACCGGTGCAATTAGTGGAGCTATTTTTGGAGGCATAGGGAGTTTTGGACTGAAGGGCGTGGCGCATACCTTAGCACATACTATTGGAGGAGCGGCTTCTGGTGCTGCAAATGGTGCAATTACCGGAGGGGATATTGGTATGAATGCTCTTATTGGTGGCTTAAGTGCAGGAGCAAGCGAGTATCTTGGGAATAATGTAGGTTTTTTAAAAGATGTTGCTGGAAATAGTCTCGGTTCTCATTTAACCAACATGTTAAGACGTGCCTTTATTGGTTCTGTAACAGGAGGTATAGCTTCTATATCAACTGGTGGAAGTTTTGGTTATGGCGCAGCGCAAGGTGCTAAGACATCAGCTATTGCCTATACAGCTAATGAAGCGATGCATGCAGTTGCAGAGGGGGTAAGGCAGGCTAAAGATGCGCTGAGTACAGATAAGAATAAGTTAGCCCAAACACGGACGGATATTAATAAAAGCAGCAACAATATCTCTGATTATGGATGCAAGGGCAGGGGATGTGTTTCTATTAATGGGGGAGCAGGATTTAAGTGGTATGATTTAACATCTTGGATTTTTCCAGGTACAAATTATTGTGGTTGGACAAAATCTGGCCCTGGAGAACCAACTTCTCAACTGGATGTTTATTGCAGAGATCATGATGTAATGATTAGAAAAGCGAATGCATCTTGTCTTAATATTTTTAATCCAATTGTAAATGATGCTCATGATAAATTAATTAATTATTTAGAAGGATTTGATGAGAAAGAGTATTAAGATTTTTGCTATTTTTCTAATGGGTTTTATTAACTTTCTTTCCGGATTTGTTTTAATGCTAATTTTATCTAATTTGCAGTGTTTTCCATTAGGCATATTGTTATGTGGGTCTTTAATTATGCTTAATTTTAGCAGATTTTCATACACTCTTTATAATAGATTAATTTATTGTGCAATAATTCCTCTAATTGTTTTATTTTCACTAATATTTATTATGATGTTAGTTGACAAAAGCTTACCAGCAGCATATAGAACATCGATTCCTGTTGGCTTGATCGTTCTATTTTGTACGTGGGGTATCGTTTTTGCTAATCTTTTTCTTTCTAGGTTTATTTGCGATAAAGATTGTAGTAAGAGAGGTTTTGTTTTTTCAGACATCATTGGAATCAGTTTTATGATTTTAGGAATAATTAGTCTTGGATTTGGTTTTTTTTCTTTGCCATTATCAGCTTCTAGATACGCAAAAGGATTACCCTTGGGTTTCTGGATTGGCACTACAATTATCTTCAGTGGCATATTAAAAATGCGGATTATGAAACATATTTTCACGCAGAATCTACGAAATATTAGCATCGTATTTCTCTTGTTAGGGTTATTGGATGCGCTCATTGGGTATATATTCATTAAACACATTAGTAAAATATTTATTAGTGTATATCTAATAATTTTATTTGTAATACCATCAATATATTATTCTCTACTCCGCAAATTGAACAAGACTTAATGGCTTAATCTCAATGACCATTTTTCCTTAGCTTCATAGTAATTAATTATTTCTAAAGCACCTGCCCCTGCTTTTAACTACTAAACATATCTTCTCTGGCTCAAATCATATCTGCGAAGTACAGGCAAAAGGCGACCCCTCGACTCGGCTCGGGGTAAGCAGGTGACAGGCGACAAACTACTGCCACCCAAACCACCTCGGCTCATCTAATGTCATTACTGATGCCACTGGAGCACAGATAGTCTTTATTGAAGTTTCGCGATTGACGCAAGTTTAAAAGTATGTTAATATTAATATCCGTCGGAAGAAAATATAAAGTATTTTATAATATACAATTAAGAAAGAGGCGTTAAATGGCTCAAGTATTAGGCTGGATCGCGACAATTTTGTTTACAATTTGCTATATTCCGCAAATGATAAAAACGTACAAGACAAAGACAATTGACGGGCTAAGTTTTAGGCTATTACTTATTTCTTTTGTCGCAAATATTGTTGCATTGTGGTATGCCACCTTAATCAAGCAGGCCCCATTACAGATTAAGTATATTTTGGCCATGATTTTTCTGACTGGCTGTATCTATTTGTATTTAAAAGTTTACTTTAAGAAATTAAAAGAAGAGAAGAATAAATAATACATGGTTATTTTCTTTCTTTATGCTGTTTTAACCGCAGTTGCAATTGCCCGTCCTTATTTAATAATATATCTACTTGTTATTGGGGCGCCATTTTATGAATATTTTACTGAGTTTTTTAGGAAGGTATGTTTAGTAAATATATGTTTTACGCTTAAGCCGTTTTTGTTCCTAACTGTTCTATTAATTTCGCTTTCTTTCTTTAAGCTTAACTTGAAAAATCGCCTCTCTTTTACGAGCTTTGAATTAAGTCATAAGACAGCTATTTTGTTTCTTTCTTTCTTCGCTATCATTATGTTTTATTTTTCTCTGCAGTCTGGAAGTGGATATTTAACAGAAATTAATATGTTAATTAATATAAGCTTGAGTTTCTTTGTCCCATATTTTTACTACAAGAGAGAAATTAAATTGAATTTACTCGTTCGGACATTAACAGTTGTTGTATTTTTTGTTTCTGCTTATAGCTTAATTTACTTCTTTTTAAAAAATCCTGTTTTCTTGAGATTTAGTAAGCATCCCGGCTTTTGTTCATTTTTACTTTT
This sequence comes from Nitrospirota bacterium, assembly GCA_016214355.1. Taxonomy (GTDB): domain Bacteria; phylum Nitrospirota; class Thermodesulfovibrionia; order UBA6902; family DSMQ01; genus JACROO01. Next base: position 12,234 of record JACROO010000131.1, read on the forward strand.
TACTTTTCCATTCTTGATGGTAGATTATTTCTTGGTTCAGGGCAAAGCTCGTACAGTTTTTTGCTTGGTTACTGTTTTTATATCTTTTTTAGCCATTCTTTTTTCACTTACAAGAAGCAGTTTTATAGGATTGCTAATTATTATTCCTTTGTTTATAGTTTTTATGGTTAAAGTTTTGAGCGATAATTCTGTGGTTTTGCTAAAGATTAGGCTGCTAGTTTTTGGGTTGGTATTTGCTGTTTTGGTTTCGGCATGGTTTTCTCCAATGATAAGAGAAGCAATTATTTTTCCGAAAGCAATCTTTATTGTTTCGGATAAGAATGTTATTAAAGATGACGCTGCAAATAAGATTGAGAATACTTACTTGAAAAATGCGTACTTAGTTTTAGCTCACGAACGCACTATTGTATGGAGAAAATCTATTGATTTAATTATGTCTTCACCATTTAAAGGATATGGCTTTAATTATCACGTTGTTCCCGGTTTGTTGGGGGCTCATAATAATTTTGTTGCGATTTTAGTTGCAGGAGGAGTGATTGGCCTTGTTTTATTTATTATTGCTTTGGTCGCTATACTTTTAACGCTGTCTAAGAAAATCCAGCCAATTTTTTCTGTAACTAAAAGATTATTTTTCTTTGCTATTTTTTGTTCTTTAATCTGTGTTTTTATCCAGGGCTTAGTTCAGACAGTTATTAACGAGTATATTATTTGGTTAGTTGTTGCGTTTGTATTTTTGGATCCTGAATTTCTTGTGATAAGTGGTAAAGACTGGGAATTTTCTGATTGCAGGAGAAGTTAAAAATGGTGTCCGTAATTTTACCTACATATAACGAAGCAGAGAATATTAGAAATTTGATTCAAGGATTATGCTCTAACATTAGTAATCCTCTTGAGGTTGTTGTTGTAGATGATAATTCAAGTGATTTTACCTGGAAGATTGCACAAGATTTGAATTATCCACAAGTAAGGGTTATCCGACGTGTTAATGAGCGCGGGCTTGCAACTGCTATTGATAGAGGAATTAAAGAATCATCTGGGGATATTGTTGGCTGGATGGATGCAGATATGAGTATGCCTCCAAGCGTGATACCTAATATGCTTTCTGCATTAAAGGATGCAGATATTGCAATTGGTTCTCGTTATCTTGCTGGAGGTAA
>JACROO010000136.1:0-3082 GCA_016214355.1 Nitrospirota bacterium
CCGTCAGGGTTTGTGAAATTTTCAGGGGAAACAATGCCGCTTGAATGGGCCAAGGAGGGTCTTTTTTCCTTTTTTGCGTTCTGCGGCATAGGCAGCCCTGAGTCATTCAGAAAAACTATCTTGTCAGCAGGATGCAGCCTCAAGGGCCTTAAAAAATACAGCGACCATTACACCTATAAACAGGAGGACATTGAAGACATCATTAAAGAAGCAAAAGCAGGCAATGCAGACTGGATTGTTACAACAGAAAAGGACATGGTCAGGCTCAGAGGCATGCGTTTGCCGCAAAATCTTGTTGCTCTTTCAATCAGGCTTGCAATTAGTGGCGAGTTTTATGATGAGGTATTTAAATGAGGCCGAAGAATTCCATTAAGGCCTCCTGTATAATTGTCCCGGCAAGTCGGGACTGACAGCGCTTCAATATTAAGGTGACAGGATTTTTAGCCCGTTCTGGATATCTTTCCTGACAGCCTCAATCACATCAGGAGAACTCAGCGGTATATCTCCGAGTTCTTCTCTTATGCCCTTTGTATCAATAGAATAAGCTCTGTTGTTGAGTATGTGCTCGTAAAGGAAATCAATGTCAGGATTTCCTGCAATTAAAACAATAAGTGTCTCAGCCATATTGCCCAAGGGTTTTCTGTCTATATGGCTGTGTTTGAAATAGGCATAAATAGTTGTCCCCTCATCTTCTTTTGATTTGATAGTCATATCTCCTTCAGCCTCTTTTGCCGATTGAGAGAGCAGGGATAATCCAAGACCTACCCTTCTTGTTGTACGGGTTGTATAAAATGGGTCCACAGCATTTTCGCGGACTTCTTTGCTCATACCTTTACCGTTGTCTCTTATCTCAACAGACAGAATGTCTTTTCCTGTATCCTCGACAACTCTTATCTCAACTCTATTTGCACCGGCAGCAATAGAGTTTTCAACAATATCGAGTATGTGTAACGAGAGGTCTTCCATTTAGTGCCCTATATCATACCCATACAACATGCTATACGATAATCTTTCTTTCTCCAGCCTTTTTAAGAGTAAGCGCCAGTTCATCAAAAGTTGCATGTTCCATAAAAAGACCTGTTGAGACTTTGCCTATATCATCAAGTTTATGTGCATCTGAAGATCTTATCCATGGGATATGGCTGTACTCTTTAAATCTTTCTCTTGCCTCCTCCATTGATACATTGGAAGATATTTCCAATGTATCAAGCTTCAGGCCAGAAGGTATAAAACCGAGATGGCCTATAATTCCAAAACCCTCTCTGTCAATATGCGCTGCTATTGCGATACCCTCAAAAGAATGGATAATATTTATTATCTGATTCACAGAAAGATTTGTTGAGCCGATTAAAAGCCTCTTGTTAAAACCGAGGACTTCTTCATGCTCATTCACGATAACCTGCATCCCGAATGCATTCTCATCATTTTCTCCGGGCTGCAGATTCTCATAGACAACTCCCTGCATCTTTAAAGCCTGGTCTATCCCTCTAAAGAGTCCAATTATATGCGCCTCTTCTGAAGATGTTATCTCAATCCCGGGGACCGCATTAATGCCTTTTTCCCTTGCAAGTTTTCTTGTGACCTCTGCATTTTCCATAGAGTTGTGATCACACACTGCAATCATATTTAATCCTAAAGATGCGGCTTTTTCCACTATACGCAAGGGGGTCATTAACAAATCTGCACATGGAGAGAGACATGTCTGGATATGAAGGTCGGCCCTGAACTCTACTGGCATCTAATACCGAGGCTGTAAAGCCTGCCGACAAGTTCAAATGCAGGCAGGGAGCTTACCATTAGAGGTATTCCTTGCTCGGCAGCCTTTAAAAGAGTGTCCACATCAGGATTTCTTCCATTCACAAGAATAATGCCGGACATATCTCTTAGTGTTGCAACTGCGATAATATTCTGATGTGTCTGGAGGGTTATCCAGACATTCCCCTTCTTTGAATTTCCGATTACATCTGACAGCAGATCGCTTACATAGCCGCCTGTTACTTCTTTGTTTAGATCCAGAGAAGGCGTCTTAACTTCGAGGGAAAGACTATTAACAATTTCATAGAGTTTCATTTTTTGCTCCTTTTGAATCTTTATTCAGATAGATAATAAACTCAAGCGTTGTTCCCCCTCCTACGACTGAATCAAGGTCCAGTCTATCAGTGTTTTTCTTGATATTTGGCAGCCCCATGCCGGAGCCAAATCCCATCTCCCTAATATAGTCAGGCGCGGTTGAATATCCCTCTGTCATGGCAAGCCCAATGTCAGGAATCCCAGAGCCCATATCCTTGACAACTATCCTTATCGTCTCAGGAGTAATATAATAATGCATCATGCCAGCCACCGCATAAATTATGACATTCATCTCTGCCTCAAATGCTGCTATAGCAGCCCTTCTTATAATATCCGGTTGAACACTCATGCCTTCTAACACTCCCTTCAAATTGCTTGAGGCAGCTCCGGCATTAGAGAAATCCTTGCCCGTAAGAAAAAAAACTCCTTCTGCGACCTTGTTATCCATTTTTCAGTATTAAGCTAACTCCTTAGTCCTTTCTCGTAAAGTTTTCCGCATGCCTCATACATCGAAAGATCGGTTACAAGCAGAGGGATATTCTTTGTGTCTGCTAATGCAATTGTTTCTATATCAGGCCTTTTACTCTGAACAAATACTATCGTTTTGACATCCGCAATCTCAGCCGTGCGGATTACCTGTGCATTTGTTAAATGTGTTATCAAAAGGGAATTTGTTATGGAAAATGCAAGCACATCACTCATGAGATCGGCACAGTAAGCCCTTACAATATTGAGATTCATATCTTCTCTCTTTGAGAGCACTGCTGCGTTGAGTGTATTTTTGATTTCGTCTAATGTCATGCTTAAAAATTTTAAATGACTATATTTTAACCATTTCTACTTTTACAGCGGCTGGAGCCGCTGCGCCATTTTCTGAGAGACCTGTGAGCGCATTAACACGGCCGTGAGGAAAATGCGCCGAGGTAAAGACAGTCCCGGAAGGTATGACATCAGAAACCTTTGCCTTCAGATATACAGTGCCTCTCCTTGATGAAACTTTAACATGGCTGTT
>JACROO010000136.1:3130-5504 GCA_016214355.1 Nitrospirota bacterium
AAACCTTAACATGGCTGTTATCGGGTATGACGAACTTTCTGGCATCCTCATCATTAATCTCAAGAAAAGGCTCGGAGACAACAAGATCAAGCGCCTTTGAGCGTGTTGTCATCGTTCCTGAATGCTGAAGGATATCTCTTGTGACAAGGGACAATGGATATTCTGTATCAGGCTCTTCTCCGCGTGTATATAACACAGGATTAAATACCCTCCTGTCAGATACATTCTGTTCTTCCCTTATTGTATTTCTTATTTCAACGGAGATGTCTTCTATACTCCTTATCCCAATATCAGTCCCCATTGATAACGAGAGATTTCTCAATATCTGCCAGTCCGGCAGTGATTGGCCCGGGGCGTCAATCACCTGTTTGAATTTCTGCGCAACCCCCTCAGCGTTAATGAATGTGCCGTCTTTCTCCGCCCAGCTTGATGCAGGAAGCACAACATGCGCCAGCTTGGCTGTCTCTGTGAGAGCAATATCCTGAACAACTATCAGTTCAAGAGACTTGAGGCTTCTTATTATCTTTGAATTATGCGGGAATGCTGAAACAGGATCCTCGCCCATTATATACAGGGCATGGAGCGAACCTGATTCATAAAGCATGTCAAATATATTTTTCCCGGCCGCGCCAGGCCTTATTCCCATTTTGTAAGCTCCAAATGTGTTTGCATATTCAGCAGGAATCTGCAATGCATCTGTCTCATCGCCTAAGAGGATTACAAGATTAGAAGCTGCAAAAACCAGATCCGCTCCTTTTGTGTTCTCTGTCGAATTGATTGTGAATGAGATCATTCTGCTCTTAGCCCTTGCAATAGTCTCTGCAGCAGATACAAGTTCCTCTACGGGAATCCCTGTAATCCCTGAGACATCTTCAGGGATGTAATCATTAAGGCCCTTTTCGAATTCTGAGAACCCCGGGGTCTTGGATACTATCGCCCTGTTGAAAAGTCCCTTGTCTATTATTATCTTCATTATTCCATTGAGCAGCGCAACAGAAGTCCCCGGTCTCATTTTTAGTTGAGTCGTACTATGCCTTGTGAGTTTTGTCTCCCTTGAATCAGCGACAATAAGCTTAGAGCCTTCCCTCTTTGACTGAAGTATATTAAGCCCGAATACAGGATGTGTGATGCTGATATCCGATTCAATTATAAAAACCACATCCTTTCCTAAAGGATACTTCATGTTTATAGGATGAGTTTTCACTCCAAATGATTCATCAAGCGCCTTCTGTGCCTTTACATAACCAAATGCTGCAGAGAAATCGATATTATCAGAGCCAATAACATTAGACATGAATTTTTTCAGCATATAGTTGTCTTCATTCGTACATCTGTGAGAGCCGATAGCGCCTACTGATGTTTTTCCGTAAGAATTGATAATAAATTTCAGGCTATCGCTTATATATGATAATGCCTCATCCCAGGTTGCAGGAACCAGTGAACCTTCTTTTCTTATCAGAGGTGTTTTAAGCCGGTTCTCGCTGTAGATGTAATCAAACCCGAATCTGCCCCTGCCGCAGAGATTGCCTTCGCTCCTTCCATTGTCTTCCTGGCCTCTTGATCTTAATATCTTCCCTTCTCTTATACCCAAAGTAAGCGTGCAGCCGCAGCCGCAGAAAGGACAGATGGTGTCTTTTTCTTCAAGAAACCAAGCGCGCGCCTGAAACTTGAACGGCTTACTCAAAAGCGCGCCTGTCGGGCAGATATCCACGCACTGGCCGCAGTAATCGCATTCAAGTATCTCACCGAATGCAGGCTGAACAACTGTTGGGAATCCTCTTCCTATCAATCCGAGCGCGCCGCGCCCCTGATTCTCTGCACATATACGCACACACCTGCCGCAGAGAATGCATCTGTTTGCAGTTAATTCAATAAGCGGACCTCTAACATCAGGTGGAGCAGCCTTCCTATGTCTTATAAAACGGCCTTCGGGCTTGCCGAATTCATAGGCAAGATCCTGAAGATTGCATTCGCCTGCCTTATCACATATCGGGCAGTCCAGCGGATGATGCACAAGAAGAAGTTCGAGCACTGTCTGGCGGGCTTTTCTGAGTTTAGGAGTATCGGTTTTAACAACCATTCCAGGAGCAACAGGGGTTGAGCATGCAGCAGAAAGCCTCGGCTGTTTCTCTACCTCAACAACACAAAGCCTGCATCCGCCATAAGGCCTGAGTCTTTTGTCAAAGCATAGATTTGGTATCTTAATGCCATTTTTTGTTGCGGTTTGGAGGATTGTGGAGCCTTCCTCTGCGGTTATTTTTTTGTCATTGATTGTAAGCTCAATCATTTTTGACTCCTCCGGCCTTCTGCAATTTTTCTTTTTCGATTTTTTCCTTTTCTCGCATTTCCTGCATTGCTTGTGTGCCTTCCATCG
>JACROO010000031.1 GCA_016214355.1 Nitrospirota bacterium
GGCTTTATCGGTTTTTACAGAATCAACTCTTTTTGCAGTGTCCAAAATAAAAAACCGTATCCCTGTCGAAGACTCATTGAGAAAAGATACGGCAGCCTCCTTTTCCTCCGCCGGCATTATCCGGTTCAGGTTCAAGGGGTCTTCCCGACTATTCGGGAACTCTCAGGCTCAAACCCGCAAATACATGCAGGTCTTTCACCTCCCCCAGGGTTGAATTAATTATAACGCTTAAGAAGATTGGGTGTCAAGGGCTCATTATCGTCAGGCTTTGCTGAGGCAGTGTTAAATTTATTAGATACGGCGAAACTAAAAAGTCCACTGCCGTACCCAAGCTTTTTATTACATACTTCAATACACTCGCCGCATAAAAACCTTCTTTCAGCCCTAAATCCCACGCACTGCCAAGAACTATAAGGGTTCTTGTCTCAGAATCAAACCAAAGGATATTTAAAACAGGCATTAATGCAATCAGAAGTATAAAGAGTATCTGGGTTGTCCTTCTTAATACATGCATATTATCAATTTTCACATAAAAGACGCTTTAAGCAGTATGAGGCAAATCATAAAAAAAGGAGGGGCGAAAAAATATTTTTTCACCCCTCCATGTGGAGGGAAAAAGGGCTGAAACCTCAAAAAGCAGGTTTTTTGCCGAGAGTAAAGAAGTCTTTTACTAAAATCAAAACGCCTATTAGAAAACCTGCACCGAAAATTGCCCTGAATATCCAGAACCACAGATTATAACTGGCTTTTACAGTTACATAATCAAGCCCCATGAGACGTTCCATATAAGTCTGAACCATTCCAGCACCTGTAATGGTTATTACAATAAAAACCATAGAGATTGTCATCCACCAGAAAGCCTGATAACCTCTTGACTGATTGAACTCTTTTACACCTCTGAGCGATGGCAGTGTGACATAAATCATGGAGAGGATGAGAAGGACATATGCGCCGTAGAAAGCAAGGTTACCGTGTGCTGTTGTTATCTGTATGCCATGAGTCCATTTATTTACCTGCGGAAGCGTATGTACTACTCCCCATAATCCTGCACCAACAAAATTGAATATTGCATGGGCAACGGTGTAATACAAGCCAACTCTATTCTGTATGACCCCTCTTGTCTCACGTGTCGTCCTGAAGGCATCCCATACCATTAATAATAGAGGTATTGGCTCAAGCGAGCTGAATATACCTCCAACCCAGAGCCAGTATTTAGGGGTTCCAATCCAGTAATAATGGTGCCCGAGTCCGAGTATGCCGGTAAATAAAACAAGCCCTACTTCTATATACATCCATTTTGCAAGCACCTTCACATCAGCACCTATCAGCTTATGAAGCATAAAGGCTAATAAAGCCGCAGCAATCAGTTCCCATGAGCCTTCAACCCACAGGTGCACTACCCACCACCACCAGAACTGGTCTTTAACCATGCTCTTTGTATAAAACATCCCCGGCAGATACATAAGGGCTAAGAATGTCAATCCTGCAAGAAGCACTCCCTGCACAGCCGTAAACTTTTTTGTTTTAAGCACTGTCATAAAATTATTAAATAAAAATAGGAGCACAGAGACTACTATAAGGATATCTGCCCATCTTGGCGCCTCAATATACTCCCTGCCTTCGTTTAAAAGACGGGTCCCGAAGATTTATTTCCATATTAGCCTGCGGATTTAATCCCATTACAATGTAACCGACGATTACTGCACCTACTGCCAGTACAGTAGCCCAGAATTGAAATTTTGCTAACGGTATACTCCAGAGTTCGGTCTCTGATTCTTCTGGAATCACATAATATGTTGCACCCATCATACCCAGCAGGAGCCATACAACAAGGGCATTTATATGCAATGTTCTTATGATGTTGAAGTTAAGAATAAAAAAATCGGGCCAGATAAACTGAAGTGCAGCGATTATACCGACTGCAACCTGTACAAGAAACAAAATTACAGCAGCGGTATAGAAGTCTTTAGCTATTTTCTGAGTTTGGTATTGCATCTTTCATCCTCCAATTGATTAACTTATTTCAAGGTTATTAAAAATTCTGCCAGCTCTCTCAATTCCTCATCACTCAGTTGGTCAAAATTTGGCATTGCAGAATCAGGAACGGCAGACTCAGGGTTTTTGAGATGTTTTATGTGCCATTCAGCATCTGTGATTTTTCTTCCGACATATGTAAGTTCAGGACCCGCGGTGCCGCCCACGCCGTTAATCTGATGACATGCTGAGCAGTCATGTTTTTGAAAAAGTATCTGTCCGTAGCTTGTTGTTTTGCTCGTTATTGCTGATGCTAAGATAGGCTTTGGCGGCCAACCGTTGGTATCCACTTTGGATATCCAGTCAAGAAACGCTATTAAATCATCTGCCTCTTTTTCGCTGAGGCCAAGTTTAGGCATGGCGGCATTTGGCCTTATCACCCTGGGATTAAGAATAAATTTTTTCAGATATTCCTTTGGCTTGCGTTCTGTTGCCTTTGTCATGTCAGGGGCAAAATATGAACCATTGCCTAAGATTGTATGACAGCCGATGCAGTCATATTTATGCCAGACCTTTTTCCCTGCATTTATCTTTTCTGTGATTTCAGGCGCCCTCTGGTCAAGTTTTCCCATGGTATCAATGGTGAGGACAACGAGAATAATGAAGCATAGAAGGCTTCCAAATATAAACAGGTTTCTCGCAGAATTTGTGCTCATAAGACCTCCCCGTCAAAAGTTCTTTATTGATAGTCAGATTGTTTTCTAAATGCCATATTAAAACTTTACTCAGAGGTTAGCTATGATTTATATCATATTTAAAAACATGGGGCATCCCTCCTTGCCTCTGCACAATTTTACATTTTTTATTGACTTGTGATATGGTTATTATCTTAGTTAGGAATAAAATGAAAATCAAGAAAGTTGTTCTTGCATATTCAGGTGGGCTTGATACATCCGTAGCCATAAAATGGCTTAAGGATACTTACGGCTGTGAGGTCATCGCCTTCTGTGCTGACTTAGGGCAGGATGAAGACCTGAAAGCCGTGAAACAGAAGGCATTAAACACAGGTGCCTCAAAGGTCTACACAATAGACTTAAAAGAAGAGTTTGTCAGGGACTATATATTCCCAATGCTCAGGGCTAATGCTGTGTACGAAGGCACGTATCTTATGGGCACTTCAATAGCAAGACCGCTCATAGCAAAAAAGCAAATTGAAATCGCAAAAAAGGAAAAGGCAGACGCAGTTGCACACGGGGCAACAGGCAAGGGCAATGACCAGGTAAGATTTGAGCTTGCCTATTATGCCTTAAAGCCTGATATAAAAGTAATCGCACCGTGGAGGGAGTGGGAGTTTAACTCAAGGCAGTCCCTGATAGAATATGCAAAGACGCACAGCATCCCGGTACCTGTTACAAAGCAGAAACCATACAGCACTGACAGGAATCTTTTTCATATAAGCTATGAAGGTGGGATTTTAGAGAATCCGTGGGCAGAGCCGCCGGAGGACATGTACACGCTGACCGTATCCCCGGAGAAGGCTCCGTCAAAACCTGTTTATTCAGAAATAGGGTACAAAGACGGCAATCCTGTATCGCTTGACGGGAAAAATCTCTCTCCTGCATCTTTGCTGAAAAAGCTTAATTCCACCGGCGGAAGACACGGCATAGGCAGGCTGGACATTGTTGAAAACAGGTATGTAGGTATAAAATCCAGAGGCGTTTATGAAACCCCGGGCGGAACAATACTGCACATTGCCCGCAGGGCTGTTGAATCTATTACTATGGACAGGGAATTAATGCATCTCAGGGACTCCCTGATACCGAAATATTCCGAGCTTATATATTACGGTTACTGGTTCTCTCCGGAAAGAAAGGCACTGCAGGAGTTTATTGACAAATCACAAAAGGGAGTTACGGGCACGGTAAGGGTTAAGCTTTTTAAAGGGCACTGCTCGGTCACAGGCAGAAAATCGCCGCAGTCTCTGTATAACCCGCAGCTTGCTACGTTTGAAGCCGAGACGGTTTACAACCAGAAGGACGCAGAGGGATTTATAAAGCTGAACGCCCTCAGGCTGAAACTACAAAAATTGAACAAGTAAAAATTATCAATGCAAAATTATTAAATGATAATTGGTAATTGATAATTGGTAATTTTAATCTGAAATTTTATGTCTGACCTTAGATACTGGCTTGCCCTGAATTTTTTGCCTAATATCGGACCTGTGCTTTCAAGAAGGCTCCTGTCAGCTTTTGGAAGTCCTGAAAACATCTTTCAGGCGTCAGTAAATGAGCTAAAAAAGATTGAGGACATCGGCGGAAACAGGGCGAAAGACATTGCCGCTTTTAAAGAGTGGGATAAGGTTGAAAAGGAAATCAGCGATATAGTAAAAAAAGATGCGGTGCTAATCACTATAAAGGACACGGCATACCCGGAAGGATTAAGGCGGTTCCCTGACGCACCGCTTGTGCTTTATGTAAAAGGCGGGATTAAAGATACTGACAAATATGCAATTGCAATGGTCGGCTCAAGAACACCCACTGCCTACGGGCTTCAGGTCGCAGATAAGATAAGCCATAGGCTTGCTTCCTGCGGATTAACTATTGTAAGCGGTATGGCACGGGGCATAGACGCCGTCTCGCATAAAGGCGCTTTAAGGGCAGGAGGCAGGACAATAGCTGTGTTAGGCTCAGGGATTGATGTCCCCTATCCCTCAGAGAACAAGGGGCTTATGCGTGCTGTTTCCGCTTCAGGCGCGGTAATAAGCGAATTTCCAATGGGGACAATTCCCAATAAAGAAAATTTCCCAAGGAGAAACAGGCTGATAAGCGGACTGTCCCTTGGCGTGGTTGTCATTGAGGCTGCTATTGACAGCGGCTCTCTGATTACTGTAGGGTATGCACTTGAGCAGGGCAAAGAGATCTTTGCGGTGCCCGGGAACATCACCTCGGAGACATCCCGCGGGACAAACGACCTTATAAAAAAGGGCGCCCGTCTCGTTGAGAATGCAGATGAGATTATTGATGAATTAATGCCTCAGATTAAAGGTATTCTCAAGGAGCAGAGGCAGGCGGAAAAAACTCTGCCTTCAATGACAGAGGACGAAAAGAGGCTTTATAATATCCTTGGCGCTGAGCCAAAGCATATAGATGTTATAACGAGAGCAGTTAATATCCCCTCTTCAGAGGCATTGTCCATATTGTTAAGCCTTGAACTGAAGGGCGCAGTGAAGCAGGCAAGCGGGAAGCACTTTTTTATTAATTAAGAACCGCAGCGGGCACAGAGAAATAAAAAAAATATTGTTTTCCTCTGCGAACTCTTTTTTAAATAAATAATGATAAAAAATATATCTCTGAGTTCTCTGTGGTTTATAAATTGTAAGATAGGGGAGGATATCGTTAGTGAAATCACTTTTAATCGTTGAGTCTCCTGCAAAGGCAAAAACGCTGGGTAAATTTCTTGGAGGCGGTTTTTCTATAAAGGCATCCATCGGTCACGTGAAGGACCTCCCTAAAAAAGTACTCGGGGTGGATGTTGAAAATAACTTCAAGCCCGAATATGTGGTAATAGAGGGCAAGGGAGCAGTCCTGAAGGAATTAAAAAAAGCAGCAAAGGACTCAGAGAGGGTCTTTCTTGCTCCTGACCCTGACAGGGAAGGCGAGGCTATTGCATGGCACATAGCAGAGGAATTAAACGGTGACTCGGATAAGATATTCAGGGTAACTTTTAATGAAATAACCGAAAGGGCTGTTACAGAGGCGATAAAAAACCCCAGAAGAATTGATATGAACCTCGTCAATGCACAGCAGGCGCGCAGGGTGCTTGACAGGCTTGTCGGATATAAGCTCTCCCCCCTGCTGTGGCGTAAAGTAAGGCGGGGCTTAAGCGCAGGGAGGGTGCAGTCTGTTGCCCTGAGGCTCATTGTTGACAGGGAGCGTGAGATAAATGCATTTAAGGCAGCGGAGTACTGGAGCATAACAGCGCGCCTTGAAGGGCAGGAGCCTCCGGTTTTTGATGCAAAGTTATCCCAGATTGATGATAAAAAGGCTGATATTAAAAATGAATCTGAAGCAAAAGTCATTGTTGATGCGCTGAACGGAAAAATTTTCACGGTAAAAACGATTGAAAAGAAAAGCAAGAAACGCTCCCCTTCTCCTCCCTTTATAACAAGCACACTTCAACAGGAGGCATCACGAAAATTAAGGTTTTGGGCTAAAAAGACCATGCTTCTTGCCCAGCAGCTCTATGAAGGTCTTGAGATAGGGGATGAAGGCTCGGCAGGACTGATAACCTATATGAGGACCGACTCTGTGAGAACCGCCTCAGAGGCGCAGCAGGAGGCAAGGGATTACATAATCAAGGCATTCGGCACTAACTACGTTCCTGAAAAACCGCCTGTTTATAAAAGTAAAAAGGGAGCGCAGGAGGCACATGAGGCAATAAGACCTACATCTGTTATGAAGACATCTGAGCTTTTAAAAAAATATCTGTCAAAAGACCAGTACCTTCTTTACAATCTTATCTGGAACCGTTTTATTGCAAGTCAGATGAACCCCGCGGTCTTTGACCAGACCACTGCTGTTATCGCTGCCCGCGATGAGTCAGGCTTAAAAGATAAATCGCCTGACGCCTTCCGCCCTGCGTCCTGCGAATTTAGAGCAACAGGCACTGTTGTTAAATTTACCGGGTTCATGGCGGTCTATACCGAAGGGATTGATGAAGCAGCGGAAGAGACATGCCTGCTTCCTCCGCTTAAGGAAGGGGCTGTATTAAATGTCCTTGGAATTCTTCCAAAACAGCACTTCACCCAGCCGCCTCCGCGGTATACAGAAGCAACGCTTGTTAAAGACCTTGAGGCAAAAGGCATTGGAAGGCCAAGCACTTATGCCACAATCCTCTCAACCATACAGGAAAGAAAATACACAGAAAAGCTGGAAGGCAGGTTTAAGCCTACAGAGCTTGGGGTCGTGGTAGCCGGCTTGCTTGTTGAGAGGTTCCCGGAGCTGATGGATATAAGCTTTACTGCAAGGATGGAAGATAATCTTGACAAGATTGAAGACGGAAGCTCTGAGTGGGTCAGGGTGATAAAGGATTTTTACGTGCCTTTTGATAAAGACCTCGCTGAGGTAATGAAACAGCCCGGCAAGGTGAAACCTGAGGATATTCCGACCGAGGAGACCTGCGAAAAATGCTCCAAATCTATGGTCATCAAATGGGGCAGGCACGGAAGGTTTATGGCTTGCTCGGGGTTTCCTGACTGTAAAAATGCAAAGCCGCTTGTGGCACAGAGCACAGAGCACAGAGCACAGAGCACAGAAATAGAACCGACAGATGAAAAGTGCGAAAAATGCGGTTCTTCCATGGTATTGAAATCAGGCAGATTCGGGAAATTTTTTGCATGCAGCAATTACCCCGGATGTAAGACAACAAAGTCATTAACACTGCGCATAAGCACAGGCGTTAAATGCCCTGAGGACGGCGGGGACATAGTAGAGAAAAAGACTAAAAAGGGGAAGACCTTTTTTAGCTGCAGTAATTATCCCAAGTGTAAATTTGCGACATGGTATAAGCCTGTCTCTAAAAACTGCCCTAAATGCGGCAGCAGCATCCTCGTTGAGAAAAAGACAAAGAAAGAACACATCCTTGCATGTCTTAAAAAAGACTGCGGTTACAAAGAGCTCCTCCATACAGTCGGCAATGAGCAAACAGCAGAAGCGGCTGTATAAATCTTGTGTCTATCAAATCATAATTTTAAATCGGATAAAGACTACTCTATCCCGTGTCCCTTCATATATTCAGCAATTCTATCCATGTGATTCTTATCGCTGCTATTTAGTTTTTGCATTATCTGTATAAGTGGCGACTCCGAACTAATCGTCACTAAAGTCTGATAATGCTGCTCTCCCACCATCCCTTCTAATTTAAGTGCTGTTTTACATGCCTCCTCAAGCGAAGGTATTTTTTCTTGATACTTTTTATATAGCTTTTTTATGTAAGTGTTTGTTTTCTTTAATTCTTCCATCTCAGAAAAGAATATTTTACTTAAAAAGTCTTTCTCTCTTATTTTTCCCAGATACCCTTTCAGCAGGGCAGCATGATTGCCCTCTTCTATTGATAGTTGCCACCAAAAATCACCACTGTGGGGTATATTATTGTAAAAAAACAAATAGAGGTTCCCAACATTAAGTTCTATTGCAATACACTCTTCTAATAAATTATCTATTATTTCTAAATGGTTGTGTGTGTCTTTAGCCATGGTTTATTATATTGTTTATGAATCTTACCTCTTTTATAGCCTATTTTCAATAAATGATTTTAACCGCTGCTTGTTGAGAATTAGAAATTTTAAAAATTTGATATAATTGGCTTAAACCAAAACATTTCAGGAGGTGTAATTATGAAAGTGAAGAGAGTACTGGTAATTCTTTTAGGTGTATTGCTGTTTGCAGGATGCGTATCATCACAGAAGTATAGGGCAAGCCTTAATGATATCAGCAACCTTAAAAAGGATGTAACCGCCCTTGAAGAAAAGCTCCGAGCAAAAGAAGCGGAAAAGGCAGGGCTTGAGTCAGAGATTTCAAAACTTAAGGGCGTACAGGAGGAGCTCACAAAGAAATCCGAATCTGAAAATGCACTCAGGACAAAAGGGCTTGAAGACGAACTAAAATCAAAAAACATGCAGATAGCTGAATTGAAAACAGAGATTGAAGGGCTGTCTCATGAGAGGTCAAAGGCTATTGAGGAAAAGGAACAGGCAATAGCCGAACTCAATAAGACTTACACCAATCTTGTTACTGAACTGAACGATGAGATAAAAAAGGGCGAAATAGCTGTCACTCAGCTTAGAGATAAACTGTCTGTGAGTCTGGTAGAAAAAATATTGTTTGACTCAGGAAGCGCCGAGATAAAAAAAGACGGCAAGAAAGTATTAGACAGGGTTGCTGAGATTTTGAAAAAAATATCCGACAAGCAGATACGGATTGAGGGGCATACAGACAATGTCCCGATAGGCTACCGGATTGCAAAGAAATTTTCGACCAACTGGGAGCTCTCAACAGCACGGGCAACTACTGTCGTGCGATACCTTCAGGAAAAAAATATAGACCCGAAATTATTAAATCCGGCAGGTTATGCAGAG
This sequence comes from Nitrospirota bacterium, assembly GCA_016214355.1. Classification (GTDB taxonomy): domain Bacteria; phylum Nitrospirota; class Thermodesulfovibrionia; order UBA6902; family DSMQ01; genus JACROO01. The sequence continues at coordinate 9,110 of JACROO010000031.1, forward strand.
TATAAGCCTGTTGAATCAAATGATACTGAGGAAGGAAAGGCAAGGAACCGCAGAATAGAGATAGTATTGATACCGATGGATATAGACCGGCTGAAACGTTAGCGCACAGTATCCCCGCTCAGTTGCTCAATTGCCTGTTTCATGTCTTCAGGCATTGGGGCGGTGAATTCCAGCGGATGTCCGCTTATAGGGTGCCTGAATTTTAAACTATACGCATGGAGCATCTGGCGGCTGAAGGCAATAGTCTTTTGTGCAAATTTAATCGCAGTCTTTTTCCCGTATAGCCTGTCTCCCAAAACCGGATTCCCCCCGGCTGCAAAATGAACCCTTATCTGGTGGGTCCTTCCGGTGATGATGTTTACCTTTGCCAGCGTAGCTGATTTAAATCTCTCAATTACCTCATACCGGGTAATAGCCTCTTTCCCTTTTTTTGTCCTCGTGGACATTTTTTTTCTGTCTGAAACAGCCCTGCCGATGGCAGTGCTTATTTCTCCGCGGTCTTTTTTAAGACTACCGTATAAAAGTGCACGATAATGTTTTTCTACCTCCCTGTCCCTGAATTGTCTGCTGAGATTAATATACGCCGCATCGTCTTTTGCAATGACAATTACCCCGGAGGTATCCTTGTCAAGGCGGTGAACAATCCCTGCCCTTAACGGAGAGCCGATTGCAGGAAGTTTTTTACATCTTGAGATTACGGCATTAAGAAGCGTCCTGTCCCTATGCCCGGCCGCAGGATATACAACCATGCCCGGCGGTTTGTTGACAACTATTATGTGTCCGTTTTCCCATAAAACGTCTATCGGGATATCCTTCGGAATCAAAACATAAGCAGGTCCCTCAGGGATGGTCAGTTCAATTCTGTCGCCCAGTCTAATTTTATAACTTGCTTTTTTCTGTGCGGCATTAACAAGAATCAGCCCTTGTTTCAAAAGCCCCTGAACATATGAGCGCGACAATCCGCTTTTTAAAGAGATGTATGTGTCAAGCCTCTCTGCTTCGGATTCCTGTGTAACAGTGTAAGCGGTTTTCTTCATTTAAACTGAGCAATATCTATATATCATATTTATCTTTTGCAGAGGGTACTCTCCTTGAGCGGATTTTTTCGTCCCAATTTTTGGGGACGAAAGCCTCGGAGTCCCGACTTGTCGGGGCGAGAATGAGCGAAAGGAGAATATCCTCTGCAGACATATTATTCAATTTTTCAACACAACCCTTCCTTCTCTCAAAACTCTCACAGGGGTTACTGTAACATCCACGATTGTTGAGGGCTTGCCGCCCGGAGTCCTCCCGGCGTCAATAATTAAATCAATTTCTTCACCAAAATAATCTATAATCTCTTCTGCCGACTGAGCAGGAGGTCTCCCTGAAAGATTTGCACTCGTGGCTGTAATGGGGAAACCTGCGGTCTTCGCTAAATTCAGGGCAAAGCTGTTGCCCGGAATCCTCACGGCTATTTTTCCTGTGTCGCCTGTCAGCGCATCAGGCACAGTGTCAACTGCATTAAAAACTATCGTCAATGCCCCGGGCCAGAACTTCCTCATTAAATCTTCAGCCTCAGGCGTAACCACCCTCACAATTGAAACAATGACCTTTATACTGCCGGCAATAACCGGCATAGGCTTATCTAAGGGTCTTTTTTTTAGTTCATACAGCCGCCTCAGGGCATCTTCATTAAAGGCATTTACTCCAAGCCCGTAAAAACTCTCCGTAGGGTAAGCCGCAACACCGCCTGCCCTGAGTACCTCTATTGCCTTTTTAAGAATTTTTTCTTCGGGGTTTTCATGCAATGAAAGCCTCAGCATTTTTCATTTTAGCATACAGCATCTAATTTTTTTGTGGTCACCAGCATCAATTATTTACCCCGTTAGAAAGAAAACTCCGACTTTTTCTCCACAAGCGAATCAGCCGAGGCTGACAGTCTTTCTAACGGGGTTTACTTTTTACTTGTAATTTATTTGAATTTTTGGTATTTCTTTAATAGCTATTTTATAACAGAGGAGGAGATATGAGGAAAAATTTAAGTTTAATGGTTTTATTGCTGTCACTGGTATTTTTATGGGGATGCGAATTAGCCTTAATCGGGGCTGGTGCCGGTATAGGGGTTGCAGCCAATAGGTACATTGAGGGGAGTGTTTCGCGTGATTATCCTCTTGCCTACAATAAGGCATGGGAAACAGCAAATACTGCAATAAGCAATCTCGCCTTAACCATATCCAGCAGTGTTAATGAGGGCGTTAAGGGCACTATAGAAGCTGTTCGCAAAGATGGCACCCCAGTGGCTATAAGTATAAAAGACAGGGGACAGGGGGTTTCCTCAATCAGTGTGCGTGTCGGCAACTTTGGCAGTCGCAGCGACGCCCAGAGGATACATGAAGAGATATACGCCGTGGCAGGGTTAAAATAAATTAAACACTTCCCCTGCTTTTTCAGAGGCGGATTTAAAACCTTTATTTCTGAGGATATTAAACATTTTTTCTGAGGCAACCGCCTGAAAAAATTTTTTTCTCTTTTTGCTGTCTTTTATTTTTTCCATTGCCTTTCTGCGTATTTCCCCAAGAAATCTAAGATATATCGTAAACTCCGCGCCGTATAGTTTTTCAAGCTCTTTTCTTATGGCTTTTGACACAGCAGGGCTGTGCCCCTCTGTGGATATGGCAATAGTTAAATGTCCGCGACTTACAATGGAGGGGACAATAAAATTCCCTTCCGAAGGCGTATCCACGACATTTACAAGACGCCCGGCACTGCCGGCATCTCTATCAATCTGTGCATTGGCTTGAGCAGATGACGTAGCCGCAATAACAATGAATGTGCTTTTGAGGTCGCTTTTCTTATAACGCCTTTTTATGCAGGTTATCAGCCCTTTACTTTTTAATTGTTCAATAGGTTTTGTTATGTCTGGGCTGATAACTGTTACAGAAGCGCCTGCCTTCAGCAGGGAGCGTATTTTCCTTTCAGCAACCCTGCCGCCGCCGACCACCAGCGCCTTTTTCTTGTGAAGATTTAAAAATATTGGATAGTATTTCATTTAATTTTTAACCATTTCGTCAATCTGACGTTCAAGGGCAGAGGTATCGGCATCAGATAATTCCCCTCTATTAAGACCTGCTGCCACGTCTTGCGTCGTGAGACGCAGCGGCAAGGGGGATTAAGGGGTGTGTCCAACTCGCACCTGTCTGCCGACAGGCAGGACTTTCTGCCTTTTTTAAATTTCAAAACAGGGAAGTGTCCCCTATGTCATTCAATTACAATCCGTCTTACCTGACAAGCAGCATTTTTGCCTCACTTGCCTGTCTGGTAGTGGGATATTTGTCAATGAGGGTTGTCAATGCCTTTACTGCATTGTCTTTATCGTCAAGGTTTTTATATGAAAGCCCGAGATAATAGAGGGCGTCAGGCTCTTTTTTTGAATCAGGATAGTCCTGAAGCAGGCGGGTAAACCGCCCTGCTGCAGCAGTATATGACTCTTTTTTAAAATAGAATTCTCCGACATAGAATTCATACTCAGCGAGGATATTCCTGCACTCCTTTATCCTGCTCTCGGTGACATCCATATACGGGTTTCTCGGATAAAACTCCTGAAGCCTTTCAAATTCCTGCAACGCCCTCTGCGCCCATCCGTAACTTGTGTCCACCGTCTCCACTCTCTGAAAATAGCTCATTGCAAGCTGATACTGTGCATAATATGCATATTTATGATACGGATGTATATCAAGAAAGCGTGTGTATTCTATGGCAGCCTCTTCATATAAGCCTTCCACAAAGTAAACATCCCCTATGCGTATCTGGGCAATTGCCGTATATTTCCCTGATGTATCCTGCACCTTAATCTCCTCAAGCTTCTTGCGGGCTTCTTCATAGAAACCCTTTTTAACTTGTTCATCAACTGCTTTGAAAGACGTCTCAGGGTCAAATGCAGGTTTCTCTGCGCCTTTATTGGACGCACAAGCAGAGAGAAGGGACAGAATTATTAACAGCAGAAAGGTTTTTTTATACATCTTACCGCCTAATCGGGTTTCTTAAAACAATAACTTCGTCTCTTTTTTGTCCTGTAGAGATTAAATCTATTTTTACGTTAAGCAGATTTTTTATATAATCAATATAGGCACGCGCCTGCCCAGGGAGGTCTTTAAGCCGGGTTATGCCGACAGTGCTTTTTCTCCAGCCGTCAAGCTCTTTATAAATCGGCTCGCATCGCTCAAGGACACTTACGGAGTGGGGCATTTCCTGCAGTCTGCACGCCTTACCTTTCCGGCTGCAGATGCACGTTGGATAAGGATTTTTATATTTGTATGCAATGCAGACCTTTATTTTTTCAGCTTCATCAAGCACATCAAGCTTCGTCACGGCAAGCCCTGTAAAACCGTTTATCCTTACTGCATGCCGCAGCCCTACGGCATCAAGCCAGCCGCATCTACGCGGCCTTCCGGTAGTTGCGCCGTATTCCCCGCCTCTTTCACGAAGCGCCGCGCCAAGATTGTCCGTTAACTCGGTCGGGAAGGGCCCTGCGCCAACCCTCGTTGTATAAGCCTTCATTACGCCAAGCACTCCGTCTATCTTTGTTGGCGCTACGCCAAGCCCTGTGCACACCCCTCCAACAGAGGCGCTTGATGAGGTTACATAAGGATATGTCCCATGGTCAACGTCAAGAAGCGTCCCCTGCGCACCTTCAAACAGGACCTCTTTGCCTTTAGCCATCAATTTATTTATAAGCACGACCGTATCCGCAACAAACGGCGAGAGATACCTGGCATATTTCATATAGTCAGCATATATCTTTTCAGGGCTCAGCTTTTTAATCCGGTATTTATTTTCAAGGAGATAGTTTATATCCGAGAGGTTTACTTTCAGTTTCTCTTTAAAAACACCGCTATTGAACAAATCCCTCATCCTTATGCCGGACCTTGCAACCTTATCAATATATGCAGGACCTATGCCCCTGCCTGTTGTGCCTATCTTTTTTGAGCCCTTCGCCTTTTCACATTCCTGATCCAGTGCAACGTGGTAAGGCATGATGAGGTGGGCATTTTCACTGATGAAGAGATTCTTCCCGACATGAATCCCTTCTTTCTTTAGTCCTTCTATTTCTGCAATAAGCGCCTTCGGGTCAATAACAACGCCGTTGCCGATGATACAGGTTTTGTTTTTATGCAATATCCCGGAGGGAACAAGATGGAGTATAAATTTTTTATTGTTTATGACAACTGTATGCCCTGCATTATGACCGCCCTGACACCTCGCTATTACATCAGCATCTTCGGTCAGCAGGTCAACTATCTTGCCTTTACCCTCATCGCCCCACTGGGCGCCGATAACCGCAATATTAGCCATTGATACTCCTTTTTACACCGGCAGCTGTATCTGTTTTACAGAAAGGACATTGGGAAGTTTCTTAATCTCTGCAAGGATCTCTTTTGACACAGGCGTATCAATGCTGACTACTGATACTGCCTTCCCTCCCAGCTTTTCCCTCCCGAACTGCATGCGCGATATATTAATACTATTTTCCCCTAACAGTGTGCCTATGTTTCCGATTACCCCCGGTTTATCAATATTAGAGAGCAAAAGCATTTCCCCTTCGGGCACTATCTCAACTGTAAAGTTATTTACTCTTATTATGCGCGGCTCTTTTTTGCCGTATAGAACACCTGCGACCATGCTTTCTTTTTTATCAACCATTATCCTGACGACCAGCATGCTGTGATAATCACCGGCATCTGCCGTTGTAATCTCTTTAACCTCAATGCCCCTTTCTTTTGCAATTAAGGAGGCATTTACAAAATTTACTGTCTCCTCAAGAATCAGCGCTAAAACGCCTTTTAACACTGCAGCTGTTATGGGTGCAAGCACAAGTTTAGCCACATCCCCGCGGTACTCTACAGTAATCTCATTAATGCCTCTGTCTATTGTCTGCGACAGAAAACTGCCGAGCCTTTCTGCGAGGTTTATGTAAGGCTGAATCGCCGGCAGGACATCAGCCGGTACTGAAGGGAAATTAACCGCATGCCTGATTGTCCCTGACAGGAGATAATCAACAATCTGTTCTGCAATTGCAATTGCGACATTTTCCTGAGCCTCCTCTGTCGCTGCACCAAGATGAGGGGTACAGATAACATTATCAAGTTCAAGCAGCGGGCAGGCAGTAGAATCCGCCGGTTCCTTTTCAAACACATCAATCGCCGCTGCTGCGACCTTGCCGGACTTAAGGGCATCATAAAGGGCCTTCTCATCAACAATCCCGCCTCTCGCTGCATTAATAATCCTCACGCCGTCTTTCATCATTGCGATTCTTTCGGCATTAATAATATATTTTGTCTCGTTTGTTAAAGGCGCGTGAACCGTTATAAAATCCGCATTCTGTATCAGCTCGTCAAGCCCTGCTGCTTTTATACCCAATGCCCGTGCCTTTTCTTCATTCAAATAAGGGTCGTAGGCAATAACATTCATCCCCATGCCCTGTGCCATTCTTGCAACCTGTACGCCGATATTGCCAAGTCCTATTATCCCGAGGGTTTTATTAAAGACCTCTACGCCCATGAATTTTTTCTTTTCCCATTTGCCCTGCTTCATGGATACCGTTGCCTGCGGTATCTGCCTGACCATTGAGAAAAGAAGTGCCATTGTATGCTCTGCAGTGGTTACTGTGTTGCCGCCAGGGGTATTCATCACCACAATCCCTGCTTGGTAGCCGCAGTTTTATCAACATTGTCAAGTCCCGAGCCTGCCCTGCCGATGACCCTCAGGTTTTTAGCAGCATTAATAATATCAGCCGTGACCTTTGTAGCACTTCTCACTATAAGGGCGTCATACCTGCCGATTTCTTCCTTCAACTCTTCAGGTTTAAGCCCTGTCTTCACATCCACTTCAAGCCCTGCCTTTTTAAGGACATCAATGCCCTTTGATGATATGCTGTCGCTTACAAGAACTTTCATGTGAGAACACCCCTAAAGGAATTTTATTTTAAGAGCAGTTTTTCTGCCGTTGCTACACCGCTGCCTAATTTTACCGGATAACCCATATTGGTCAACACCATTTCTATGCCGGATATTGCAATTATAATATCAAAAATGTCTGCATAACCGAGATGCGCTATTCTGAAGATTTTGCCTTTTGCCTGTCCCTGGCCTCCTGCTGCAGTTATGCCGTATTTGTCCTTGAGATTTTTATATATCTCCTGCCCGTCAAGCCCCTTTGGCGCAAGAATGGCCGTAACCGCATTTGAAGGGGATTCTTTTGAATATAGCTCAAGCCCTAATGCCTTTACTGCCTCTCTCGCTGCATGCGCAAGGGTTTCATGCCTTTTAAAGACCTTCCCAAGCCCTTCTTTTTGAAGGAGTTTAATGCTTTCATCCAGACCTATTATGAGGGTAACTGCAGTGGTAAAGCGGGTCTGATTTTTTGCAAGCGCCTCTCTTTCTTTCCTAAGATTAAAATAAAATTTAGGCAGTTTTGCGTCCTGGGACATCTTCCATGCCTTCTCGCTTACGCTTATAAACGCAAGCCCCGGCGGAAGCATCAGTCCTTTCTGTGAACCGCCTATCATTATGTCTATACCCCACTCATCGGTCCTAAGGTCATATGCAGCAAGGGCTGAGATAGCATCAACAATTAAAATAGTATTGCTCTTTTCTCTTACAATCCTGCTTAAAGCGCGGATGTCATGATAAACGCCGGTTGAGGTCTCCGATGCCTGTACAAAAACTCCTTTTATGCCGGGGTCATTCTTAAGTACCATTTCCACCTCGTCTGGTTTTACCGTATGACCCCATTCTACTTTTATCTCCTGCACGTTAAGCCCGTAAGCCTGCCCTATTTTTGTCCATCTCTCGCCGAAGTTTCCTCCGTTAATCACCAGAACCTTATCCTGAGGGCTAAAAAAGTTATTAACAGAACTAACCATCCCGCCCGTGCCTGTGCTGCAAAGAATCAGGACATCATTTTTTGTCTGATACAGCCACTGAAGTCCTTTTTTCGCCGATTCAAGCACAGGTATAAAATCTGTGGAACGATGGTGGATAATAGGCATTGCCATTGCTAACAGCACTTCCGGCGGAATAGGAGTCGGACCAGGCGCTAATAAATATTTTTTAAGCATTTATGGCTCTTCATTGCTTATAAATTTAGTCTGCAGTTAGTTTTTGAAGTTTGCTTCCGGCTTAAATAGTTCTGTTTAGAGGATTAAGCCTGAGTTGTATTTTAAAATAAAATATAACCGACTTAAAAGCGTATCATTTCAACTATTATTTGTCAAGAAAACATTTGTGTTTTGTAACGGAGTAGTTAACATGAATTTTTGTTTATTTTTTATAGCATTAGCTTATAATTCACAAATCTAACTGCCTTTATTCTATTCTTTATTTCTTATTATTAAATAATTAATAATAAGAATAATACTTAACAACAAAAAGAGTGAAACATATATTCTAATATTCTAAAGTATGCACTGTTTTTGTACATACCTTATGAATAAGATTAAAAAAACTATGCCAAACACAATAACAAATATCTTCAAAACAAATCTTAAATTAAAAAAGAACGAAAGCGTTCTCATTTTTACAGACAACTACAGGATAGAATTAAAAAAAATAACAAAACTTATTGCAGAACAGGGAAAAGATTTTACGAAGAAAGTGAAATATATGGACTATCCCTCAACTGGCAGCCATGGAGCAGAGCCGCCGGAGCCTGCATGGATAAATGCATTCGGTAAAAATACAGTCAGGAAATTAAAAGAAAAAAACCTTCTAAGACCACTGCTTGACAAAAAAATAAACAAAGGGCAGTTAAGAGAAGTAAAAGAAATAATGAAAAAATTTAAAGGCAGAGCAGTAAATGCCGTAATAGCACTCTCGCATTACTCAACAACTCACACACGGTTTAAACAGTTCCTTACAAAAATATGCGGGGTACGGTATGCAAGCATGCCCCTTTTTGAAGAATTAATGCTGGAAGGTGCAATGAGCGTGAACTGGGAGAAAATGGCAAAAAGGACAAAAGACATAGTCCGAAGAATAAACAAGGCAGACAGCATAGAAATAAAAACTCCAAACAGTACACAAATAAGCTTTTCAAAAAAAGGCAGAAAGGCAAGGGCAGATACGGGGGTTATTACAAGAAAAGGCTCCTCCAGTAATCTCCCGGCAGGAGAGGCTTTTTTTGCCCCTGTTGAGGGCACAGCAAAAGGCAGGCTGGTATTGGAATGGGCGCCAACCCGGAAGCTAAAGTCACCGGTAATGCTTGAGGTCAGAAAAGGAATGGCGGTTAAGGTTACAGGGAAGGAAGGATATGCAGAGGTCCTTAGGAAAAAATTTTCAGAAAGACCTGAAAATGCCAATATTGCCGAACTCGGGATAGGCACAAATGATAGGGCGTCAAGGCCTGACAACATCCTTGAATCTGAAAAAATTCTCGGCACCATACATATTGCACTCGGGGATAACAGCTTATTCGGAGGCAAGGTAAGCACCCCTTTTCATCAAGACTTTGTGTTTTTTAAACCGACGGTGACATTAATTCATAAAAACGGGAAAAAGCATATCTTGCTTAAAGACGGAAAGCTATTTTGAAATAATAGCTCAAACAATGGATATTTCCCAGAGTACGAAGAAAAACTTTTACATAACACCACAAAAGAAAGGGGAAAACAGCTATGAATGAGATGATAGTATTTATCACTGTGCCAAATGAGAATGAGGCAGCAAAGATTGCAAAGGCACTTGTAGAGGCAAGGCTTGCAGCTTGTGTGAATATCATTAAAGGCATCCGCTCTATTTATTCATGGCAGGGCAAGATAGAAGATGAGCCGGAGGTTTTAATGATGGCAAAGACACAAAAGGGTTTATTTGACAGCCTCTCAAAGAAAGTGAAGGAGCTTCACAGCTACACCGTGCCTGAGATTATTGCACTGCCGATTGTAGAAGGTTCAGCGGAATATCTTAAATGGCTGGGAGATACAGTAGGAGGTAAGGAGTAAGAAGTAGGCAGTAGGGAGTAAACGGAAACTGCTTGCTATGGTTAAATCAGTCCCAGTTGTTTTTTAAGCCAGTCCTCAAGTGCCTTTGTCAGGGGATACATCCCGCCGATGCATTCCTCTTTTGTGCAGTTTAAAGCCGCTTTCAATAAATCCTCAGGCACGTCTTCAATATAACCAACGGTCCTGCTTATGACAGTCCT
>JACROO010000032.1 GCA_016214355.1 Nitrospirota bacterium
CCTTTTTCGGGAAAATCTGCTACGATTTTAAAAATTTATGATGGAAGACAAAGAATCAAAATCAATTCTTGCGGAACTTTTATTTATACATGGAGAACCCGTAACAATAGACGTTTTAAAAAACATACTGGAGACAGATAAAGTAGAGACAGAGAGACTGCTGACAGAACTTATCAGTGAGTATCAATTAAAAAATACAGGGCTTCTCATCGCAGAGGTTGCGGGGGGATTTCAAATGGTCACAAATCCCGGTTTTGCGCCATGGGTAAAAAAACTACTCAGCACAGCAATACCCGTAAGACTTTCGCAGCAATCCCTTGAGACACTTGCTATTGTCGCCTATAAACAGCCCATTATCAAAGCTGAAATTGAGGCAATAAGGGGCGTCAATTCAGACGGCGTTTTAAGAACTCTCCTTGAGAGGAGACTCGTAAAAATCCTCGGCAGAAAAGAGGTCCCGGGCAGGCCGCTGATGTACGGCACAACAAAAGAATTTCTTCAGTACTTTGGACTTAACAGCCTCTCTGAACTGCCAACATCAAAGGAATTTCAGGAGACAGATGCTTCTCCTCCGGAAAAAGAAGTTATTGAAACATCACATGCAGAAGAACAAAAAATGCTGGACAACCGGCTCTATGCGCAGGAGGCAGTATATTGAGACACTTTAGAGTAAAAGGATACAGTTTCATACAGAGATTTCTTAATTATTCCGGGATAGGCATTGCTGTTTTCTCACTATTTCTTGCAAATGCAAGTTTTGCCGAAAGTTACAAAATCAAGAAGGGAGATACCCTCTACAGCATCTCTAAAGAATATAAAATACCGGCAGACGAGATTAAAAAAATTAACGGGCTTAAGAAAGATTATCTTAAAAGCGGCAGCACTATCATTCTGCCGTCTAAAAAGGAGGACAGCGATAGTCTTGGAATATATATAGTTAAAAAAGGCGATACACTTTATGAAATTGCAAAAGATAATAATACTACGGCTAAAGAATTAAAACGGCTGAACAGCCTCAAAAAGAATGCCCTCGGGATAGGACAAAAACTGCTTCTTCCTGCTAAAAAAGATGCTGAGGCAGAAATCCTTTCCACAGAGGTAATAGAAATTAATTCAAAACATGAGGCTGCTGAATCCGAAATATCCCCCAGTGAAACCGGCAGCGAAATCAGTGATACCATTTTAGAATATCTTGATACAAAGCAAAGGCTTATACTTTTTGCCAAAAAATTTCTGGACACACCGTACAGGTTCGGAGGCTCATCCATTCTGGGAATTGACTGCTCTGCATTTGTCCAGAAGGTATTTGACCTTTTCAGCATCCCGCTTCCAAGAACAGCAAGGGAGCAGTTTTATTTAGGAAACAAGGTTGACAAAGTAGACCTTACAATCGGAGACCTTGTATTTTTCAAGACCTATGCCTCATTCCCTTCGCATGTAGGCATTTATATCGGAGACAACCTCTTTATTCATGCCTCATCAAAAGACAAAAAAGTCAAAATCAATAATCTTGACGAGCCGTATTATTTCAAGAGATTCTTAGGTGCAAAAAGGCTTTTTGAAGAGTATGAAACTACCTCCGAGAAGGATGAGGATAAATCCCGTTAGAAATCTTCCTGTGCACTATATTGAACATTAAAATGAGAATATCTCAGTAGAATTTTTATGGGGGATTTCTAACGGGGTAAATAACCTTCCCCATATCGCTCACATCGTAGCCGCCAGATTTTAATACTGTATTTCTGAATTCGCTGTCAGTCCTTATTATTTCAAGCAGTCTCTGAACCATATCCGATTCATAGAATTTCCTGGGTATAGCAAGGTCATAACGCTCCTTTGCAACAGGAATAAAATCAAGCCCCAGTGCCTTTGAGGCAGCGAGTATTCCGAGCCCTGTATCCGCAACCCCGTTTAACACTGCAGATGCGACAGCCATATGCGTATATTCCTCTTTTTCATACCCCTTTATTTTCTTCAGGTCAATACGAAGCTCTTTTAAATGCTTATCGGTAAGAAGCCTTGTCCCTGCCCCTTGCTGTCTGTTTATAAAAGTTATATCATCTCTCGTAAAATCCTCAAAGCCTTTTATGTTCTTAGGATTTCCTTTCAGGACAAAAAGTCCCTGCTGCCTGTAGACAAGGTTAACGAGAATAATTTCATCTGAAAAGATGCGATTTATGAAAGGAATATTATATTCACCTGTTTCTTCATCCAGCAAGTGCGTACCTGCAATGTGAGCCTCCCCCCGCTTCAATGCAATCAACCCGCCCATTGACCCCACATGAGATGATGAGAGAGAATATTTCGGGTACCTTTTCTTCAAAAAATTTGCAAGGATATCAATTGTATTATCATGGCTTCCGATGCACATAACGGTATTTACTATTTTATCTTTAGACCTGATTAACTCTACATCCACCTCTGTGCCGGCTCCCAGTCCTTCCATCATCGCGGGAATCCTGACAAATCCGTCAGCCCTCACAATGCTCATTAAAACTCCTGCGCCCCTGCTCACAGGGCTTGCTATGATATTCTCCCCTACCTTCCCTACCTTCACCCTTAAAAATTCCTCCATCCCAAGCGAAGATGCAACCTGCCTGCTTAATTTTGCCTTAAGCGTTTCTTTTTCTCTGACTTCAATCCCCTGCCATGCATGAATAAGTGGTTTTGCAAACAGCTCAAATGTTATATATGCAGATACAGGATAACCCGGAATCCCAAGCACAGGCTTATTGTTAATCCAGCCGAGCACAAGGGGTTTTCCCGGTTTAATATTTATCCCGTGAAGTATCACTTCTCCGAGTTCTCTTATGACTACCGGGGTAAAATCCCTTACACCTGCAGAGGAACCTGCAATTACAGCTGCAAGGTCGGCTGTTTTTAGGGCATCAAGCAGTGCCTCACTGAGCAATGCAATATCATCCGGCACAGGCATATACCTCACTGGTTCACCGCCCCACTCTGTAATAAGTCCTGAGAGTATTCTTGAATTGTATTCAATAATATCGCCTTTTTTAAAATTAGCTCCCGGCTCTACTATTTCACTTCCTGTAGGTATAACTGCAACCTTCGGCTTCCTCCTGACCTTTATCTCAGTAAGCCCTCCTGCAAGCATTGCACCTGCATCAACAGGCCTTATCCTGTGATTTTCAGAGAGAATAAGCTCTGTAACAACAATGTCCTCCCCTATTGTCCTTACATGCTGCCATGGAGTTGCAGGCTTGATGATCTCAATATATTCATCTGAAAATTCCCCCATCCCCACTTTGTCAAAGCCATGGCTCGTAGAGGGGGGCAAAGGGGGATTTTCTGTGTTCTGTGTTCTAACTAAATTCACCCCGTTAGAAAGATCTATTATTTTTCTAACGGGGTTCACATCCTCAATCATTATTACTGTATTGAAGCCTTCAGGCATCGGTTCACCTGTTGCAACATATACTGCCTGCCCGGGAATTTTAAGCCGCTTAGGAGTCTGCTCCGATGCACCAAAGGTATCAGCATACCTCACTGCATATCCGTCCATCGCAGACGAGTGGTAAAACGGAGATGACAGCTTCGCAAACACAGCCTCCGCAGTAATCCTGCCGGGAGAATCTATAACCTTAACCGTCTCTCCGTCAAAAGGGCGGGAAACACCGCTTTCCTTTAGCCTCATCTGCCATTTTTCAATTGCTTCATGAAGGGGTGTGTTCTGAAGATAAATGTCCCGTTTCAAGATAATGCCTCCGGATATTAAAAAACTTACTAATCATCTCTAAGCACGGCTTTTACTCCTGCGGACTCAATGCCTTTTGCAATAATCTCTGCTAATTTTTTCGTATGCCCGCCTTTTGAATAATAAAGAGTTAAAACCTGCATAATAATTCCTCCTTTTAAAAGAGTTTTGATATGCAAACATATTATAAATAATATTAGAAAATGTTGTGTAAATGAGAAAATCTCTGTTTTTTGATATACTAAACTGCACTATTTTTTAGGAAAAATCTATGATACATAAATTTAAGAAGTCTTCGGGATAGCTAAAAAATAATGGAATCTATACATCAGCCCCTCCTTTCAGTAGAAGACCTGAAAATCTCTTTCATATCCGGCAATAAACCATTGAGAACAGTGGAAGGCGTGAGTTTTAAAGTAATGGAGAAAGATGTTCTTGGTATTGTAGGAGAAAGCGGATGCGGCAAGACGCTTACAGCACTTTCAATAATGAGGCTTTTACCTCCAAACGCATCTTTTTCCGGAAGGGTTCTGTTTAAAGGGGAGGACATCTTCAGCAAGAAAGAAGCTGAATTAAGAGACATCCGGGGCAAATATATATCAATGGTGTTTCAGGAACCTATGACCTCTCTAAATCCTGTATTTACAGTTGGCTATCAGATAGCAGAGGTTTTGACAGCGCACAAAAAAATCAGCAAGAAAGAAGCCGTGAAAGAGGCTGTTGAATTACTCAGAGCCGTGAGAATTCCGTCAGCCGAGCTAAGGGTAAAAGAATATCCCCATCAGATGAGCGGAGGGATGAGACAGAGGGTCATGATTGCAATGGCAATAGCGTGCAACCCGTCTCTTGTCATTGCAGATGAGCCTACAACAGCCCTTGATGTTACAATACAGGCGCAGATACTTGAACTGCTTGATAATTTAAAGAGAGAACATAAAATGTCCTTGCTGTTAATAACACACGACCTCGGGATTATAGCTGAATGGGCAAAAAGGATTGAGATAATGTATGCCGGCAGGATTGTGGAAGAGGCTGATGTCAGGGAAATATTTACTAAACCGCGGCATCCCTATACAATCGGGCTTCTGGAATCGCTTCCGAGAAAAAAAGGCGAGAAGCTTACGCCAATCCCGGGGCAGGTGCCAAGGCTGAATGAACTCCCGGAGGGGTGTAAATTTTCACCGAGGTGCCGTTATGCAATCAAGGAGTGCTCATCTGAAGAACCCGGACTCCTCCCACGATGGAACTATGACATCTGCACAGCCCGTTTTAGAGAAAAATATCCTGAGGATAGAATCATTAAAAAAATATTTTCATATAAGAGGCGGTAATTTTCTGCGCGCAGTTGATGATGTAAGCTTTTCTGTTAAAGAAGGGCAGATATTCGGGCTTGTAGGAGAAAGCGGCTGCGGCAAGTCAACCCTCGCAAAACTAATCCTGAGATTAATAATGCCTACTGAGGGCAGAGTTTTTTTTGACGGCTTGGATGTTGTAAATGCACGGGGCGAAACGCTTTCAAAAATCAGAAAGGGTCTCCAGATTATATTTCAGGACCCTTTTGCATCCCTTAATCCGCGAAAACACATTATAGATGCAGTGGGTGAGGCGCTGATAGTAAACAGGGTCGCACCAAAAAGAGAAATTAAAGACAGGGTGGCTGAACTGCTTAAAAGGGTCGGTCTTAACGGTGATACGCTTTTCAAGTATCCGCACGAGCTCAGCGGAGGACAGAGGCAAAGAATCTGCATAGCAAGGGCGCTTGCCGTTAATCCAAAACTCATAGTTGCGGATGAACCCCTTTCTGCCCTTGATGTATCTATTCAGGCACAGATAATTAACCTGCTTGAAGACTTACAGAAAGGGTCTGAGCTTTCATATATCTTCATAAGCCATAACCTGCAGGTTATTCAGCATGTCAGTGACATATCCGCTGTGATGTACCTCGGTAAAATAGTTGAACAATCACCAACAGCACTGCTCTTTCAAGAACCACTCCATCCCTATACTGAGGCGCTCTTGTCTGCAGTGCCAAACCCTGATGTGGACAGAAAAAGCAAAAGGATTATCCTTGAAGGCGATGTGCCAAGCCCTGTGCATATCCCGTCAGGGTGTCCGTTCCACCCGCGGTGCCACAGAAGATTTGAACCATGCAATAAAGTTGTTCCCATTTTAAAGGAGGCAAAACCAGAGAGATGGGTTTCATGCCACCTGCACATATAAATCAAAGGTCAAAATGCAAAATGTAAAATTAAGGAATTTTGTTTGAAATTCTACAATGCTTTATCATTAACCCAAAAAATGCATTTGGAAACCACAGAGAGCACTGAGATAATTTTATAAAATTAAAAACCTTTTGTCTTTAAACAATTTCTCGGGGTTCTCTTTATAATATATTTTAAAAATAATCTAACTTATT
>JACROO010000139.1 GCA_016214355.1 Nitrospirota bacterium
CTTGATGAATGCCTGATTCATGCGCAAAGGCATTGGCTCCGACAATAGCCTTGTTCGGCTGCACCGAGATTCCTGTTATCTTTGTAACAAGTCTGCTGCTGCGTATTATCTCCTCTGTCTTTATCTTTGTATCCGCATTAAAAATATCGCGCCTTACCCTTAAAGCCATAACCACTTCCTCCAGCGAGCAGTTGCCGGCTCGTTCACCTATGCCGTTAATAGTACATTCAATCTGCCCGGCGCCGTTAAGCACCGCGGCAAGCGAGTTGGCTGCAGCAAGCCCGAGGTCATTATGGCAGTGAACCGAAATTACAGCCTGAGCAATATTTTTTACCTTCTCGCGGATGGTCTTTATTAATGCACCGAATTCCTGAGGCGTGCTGTATCCTACTGTGTCCGGAATATTCACTGTTGATGCACCTGCATCAATGGCTGCCTCTATTACTTCACAGAGGTAATTTACATCGCTTCTCGTTGCATCCATAGGCGAAAATTCAACATCCTCAATAAGGCTCCTTGCGAGCCTGACCATTTCCTGCGACCTTTTTAAAGCCTCTTCACGGCTTACACGAAACTGATATTTAAGATGTATGTCAGATGTGGAATGAAATGTATGAATCCTCTTCCTTGGGGCATCCTTAACCGCCTCCCACGCCCTCCTGATGTCTTCTTCTTTTGCCCGTGCGAGGCTGCATACTACAGGACCATCCACTTCCCCGCTAATGGTCCTAACTGCTTCAAAATCACCGTGCGAGGCAACTGCAAATCCAGCCTCAATTATATCCACACCAAGCCGGGCAAGCTGTTTTGCAACCTGCACTTTTTCCTCCACATTCATTGACGCACCTGGAGACTGCTCACCGTCTCTCAGTGTCATATCAAAAATCTTTATTATCCTCATTGCGGCACTCCGCTAAGCCTTCTCTTTCTATAAAAAAGCACGGCATTTTCAATAATTCCCAAAAGAATGTAACCCATGGAAAAAGTAAAAATCGTAATCTCAGGATGCATAAACACAAGGACAAGGACTAACACAAATACAACCAGAATCCAGAACGGTTTTCTCCTCTTGGGGTCAATCTCCTTTATTCCGTGATAACGCAATGTGCTTACCATAAGTATTGCAAGAATAAAAACCAGAACGAGGACAAGGGGGTTCTTCCCTGCTGCCTTTCCCCACATCTCATGATAGAATAAAACCAGTGATGCTAAAACCACGGCAGCACCGGGTATCGGCATGCCCGTGAATGCCTTGCTTTCCACAGAACCCATCTGCACATTATACCTTGCAAGCCTTAACGCACCGCACATAACATAAAGAAACGCAGCGCCCCATCCAACGCGGCCAAATGAATGCAATGACCAGCCGTAAAGAAGGACCGCGGGTGCAACACCGAAAGCAATGAGGTCAGAAAGTGAATCAAGCTCAATGCCAAACCTCGTTGTACTGTGCGTAACCCTCGCAACCCAGCCGTCAAGGCCGTCAAATATGTTCGCAATCAGTATTGCCCACGCCGCATATATGTAATGGGCTTTAAAGGATGCGATTATCGCATAAAAACCAAGAAACATCCCGCAAAGCGTCAATGCGTTTGGAAGTATGTAAATTCCTTTTCTCATTTTTTATTTTGCTGTCATTCCGTCCCGATGTTTCGGGAATGCGGAATCCAGAGTTTTTTGTTATAATGGGAATCAATTTATGTATCTGGATTCCTGCTGGAGTTTATCCCGTACTTGATACGGGGCAGGAATGACATTCACACTTTATTTAATTGCTCATTGTTAATTTTTAATCATTCCTAAAATGCTTTCCCCTGCCTTTACCTTATCTCCTAATTTTACCCTAACTTCGGTATTTATTGGCAAAAAAACATCAAGCCTTGAACTGAATTTTATAATGCCGAATTTTTGCCCTTTCTGCAGTATATCACCTTCTTTAACCCTGCACACAGCCCTCCTTGCAATAAAACCTGCCACCTGCCTTACAAGTATTCTTCCTTCATCACCCTCTAAAAGCATTGCAATGTTCTCGTTAAGCATAGACGCCTCATCTTTATTAGCCGCACTAAATCTGCCCGGCGTATGTCTTACCATTTTTACAACACCATCGCAGGGTGCCCTGTTTACATGCACATTAAAAGGAGACATGAAGATGCTTATTTTAATAAATCCCCCCTCGTCCCCCTCTACGAGCCATGGCTTTGCTAAAGGGAGGTAAGAGGAAATTATGTCTTCGTTTACATTCTGTATCAAGATAACCCTGCCGTCTGCAGGGGAAACAAAAATGCCCTTGTCCTGAAGTATAATCCTGTCGGGGTCGCGAAAGAAAAAAAACATAAAAAGCAAAAGTGCAAACGGGACAATAATCATCCACGGTTTTCCAAAAACCGCAGCGATTATTATCAGAAGTGCGAATACGATAAAATAAGGATAACCTTCAGGTGCGAATTTGAACATAATTTTAGTGAACAGTGAACAGTGAACAGTATTTAGTTTTTTACTGTTCACTATTCACTAACGACTATCTACTAATTCATGCCTTTGATTTATCAACAAGCTTGCCCTTTTTAAGCCATGGCATCATTGCCCTGAGCCTTGCGCCGACATCTTCTACAGGGTGCTCCTCGCCTTTTTTAGTAAGGGCATTAAACACAGGCTTATTTGCCCTGCATTCAAGAATCCATTCGCGGGCAAACTCGCCTGACTGAATTTCGCTGAGGATTTTTTTCATCTCCTTTTTAACTTCAGGGGTTATAACCCTCGGTCCCCTTGTCAAGTCCCCAAACTGGGCGGTGTTGCTTATTGAATATCTCATATTTGAAATCCCGCCCTCGTAGATTAAATCCACTATGAGCTTAACCTCATGAAGGCATTCAAAGTAAGCCATCTCCGGGGCATATCCTGCCTCCACAAGCGTCTCATAGCCTGCCATTATTAATGATGTAAGCCCGCCGCACAGAACTACCTGCTCTCCAAACAGGTCTGTCTCTGTCTCTTCTTTAAAAGTTGTTTCAATAATTCCTGCCCTGCCGCTGCCGATAGCAGAGGCGTATGAAAGGGCAAGTGCCTTTGTGTCGCCGGAGTGATCCTGATGCACCGCAATAAGACATGGTATCCCGCTGCCCTTTGTGTATTCAGACCTCAGGAGATGCCCGGGACCTTTTGGTGCAACCATAAAGACATTTATATCAGGGGCAGGGACAATCTGTCCAAAATGGATGTTAAAGCCGTGGGCAAATGCAAGATACGCGCCTTTTTTAATATTAGGCGCTATTTCATTTTTATAAATATCCGCCTGATACTCATCCGGAAGAAGCATCATTATTACATCTGCCTCTTTTGCCGCCTCTGAGGGCGTCAGTGTTTTAAAACCAGCCTTCTTTGCCTTGTCAAGGCTTGCACCTTTTCTTATTCCTACAATTATATCCATTCCGCTTTCCTTCAGATTGTTTGCATGGGCATGTCCCTGGCTCCCATAACCCATTATGCAGACTTTTTTGCCCTTTAAAAGCGCCCTCTTTATATCCTTGTCATAATAAATTTTCATTACTATCCTCCCTTATTTATAGTTTTTAGTTGTTAGTTTTTTTTAGCCTTTAGACTAATCACCTAATTACTAACAACTAATCACTGTCGTTTCGTTCCTTCTCTCGCTATCGCAACTTTACCAGTCCTGACAAACTCCTTTATTCCAAAAGGCGTAATCAACTCTATAAACGCATTTATCTTGCCTTCATCACCGGTAATCTCAATTGTAAATGTAGCCGCTCCTGAATCAACTATCCTTCCCCGAAAAATCTCAACAAGTTTTAATACCTCTATCCTGTTCTCTTTTTTCGGCGCAACCTTTACAAGCACCATCTCCCTCTCAACATGGTCTATCTCTATAAAATCAACAACCTTAATGACATCAATAAGTTTGTTGAGCTGCTTGGTTATCTGCTCAATTATCTGGTCATCGCCTTTTGTGACAATTGTCATAACAGATATTTTCGGGTCTATCGTCTCTCCCACGGACAGGCTTTCAATGTTATAGCCCCTTCCGCTGAAAAGCCCTGAAATCCTTGAAAGCACGCCGAATTTGTTTTCAACTAAAACAGAGATTGTATGACGCATATTACTCCTTTAATTAAATTGTTTGAACAGCTTAAGCGGTTTAAACGATTGTTTACTTCACCGCTCTCAGCTTCTTTTCCTCTTCTTCTTTCTTTTCCTCAAAAATCATTTCATCAATTGAAGCCCCTGCAGGAACCATCGGGAAAACCTTTTCCTTCCAGTCAACAAGAAAATCTATAAATACCGGCCTGTCTTTCACCTTAAGCGCCTCTCTTATAACAGGCTCTACATCGCGGGGTTTTGTTGCCCTGAATCCTTTTGCACCGTATGCCTCTGCTACTTTGACAAAATCAGGAACCACGTCAAGGTTGCTGTAAGAATAGCGTTCCTTGAAGAACATCTCCTGCCACTGCCTAACCATGCCGAGATAATGGTTATTAAGAATAGCGACTTTTACGGGCAGTTTGTTTATCACGGCAGTTGCAAGCTCCTGTATGTTCATCTGGATGCTTCCGTCGCCTGCAATGTCTATTACAAGCGCATCAGGATAGGCAAACTGCGCCCCGATTGCGGCAGGAAAACCAAATCCCATTGTGCCAAGACCGCCGGAGGACAGAAGCCTCCTCGGTTTATCGTATTTATAAAACTGCGCCGCCCACATCTGGTT
The DNA here is from genome assembly GCA_016214355.1 of Nitrospirota bacterium. Lineage (GTDB taxonomy): Bacteria > Nitrospirota > Thermodesulfovibrionia > UBA6902 > DSMQ01 > JACROO01. The sequence continues at coordinate 4,724 of JACROO010000139.1, forward strand.
CTGACCAACCTCTGTGCAGATTATTGCATCGCCTTTTGTAACTTCATATATCTTCTCAACAACAAACTGGGGTTTAATGACGTTTTCCTCATAGTTATAAGTCAGGGGTCTTTCGTGTTTCCACTGCTCTATCTGCTTCAGCCATGCCTTTCTTATGGCAGACCACTGTTCCCTTACACCTTCTTCTTTAAGGACCTTCAGCATCTCTCTTAATACGGACTTTACATCCCCGACTACAGGAATATCTACCCTCACATTTTTCCTGATTGATGTAGGGTCAATATCTATATGAATTATCTTTGCATGAGGTGCAAATGATGCCGTCTTTCCTGTGACACGGTCATCAAACCTCACCCCGATCCCTATGATTAAATCCGAATTCTGAACAGCCATATTGGAGTAATATGTCCCGTGCATGCCGAGCATGCCCATGGAAAGACTGTGTGTGCCGGGGAACCCGCCGAGACCCATAAGCGTCATTGTAACCGGTATATGCATAAGCTCGGCAAGCTCTTTAAGCTCCTTTGAGGCGCCTGAGATAATCACCCCACCGCCTGCCATTATCACAGGCTTTTTAGCCTTCGCTATTTCATGAGCTGCCTGCTTTATCATCCATTTATTGCCTTCATAAGTAGGATTGTAGCTTCTGATTTTTACATGTTCAGGCCATACGAAGTCGGTCTTGCCCACTGTCACGTCCTTTGGCAGGTCAATCAGCACAGGGCCAGGCCTTCCTGTTAATGCAATATAGAATGCCTCCTTTACGGTCTGTGCAAGGTCATTCACATCTTTAACAAGGTAGTTGTATTTTGTGCAGGGTCTTGTTATCCCAACAATATCCGCCTCCTGAAAGGCGTCATTGCCTATAAGCATTGTCGGCACCTGTCCTGAAAATACAACCAGCGGAACTGAATCCATAGAGGCATTGGCAATCCCTGTAACAGTATTTGTTGCACCGGGACCTGATGTAACAAGTGCCACTCCAACCTTGCCGCTTGCCCTTGCATAACCGTCTGCTGCATGAATAGCGCCCTGCTCGTGTCTGGTGAGAATCAGTTTTATGTCCTTTTCATCATAGAGGACATCAAAAATATTAAGGACTACGCCCCCCGGATAACCAAAGACGTGTTTTACGCCTTCCTTTTTCAGACATTCAATTAAAATTTCAGCACCTGTCTTTTTCATTTAATCTCCTTCATAAAGTGAATAGTCGTTAGTGAATAGTGAATAGTAAAATACTGAATACAATTCACTGCCTTTTATACTATTCACTAAATACTGTCCACTATTCACTGTTTCTCAGCACTGCCCCCGTGCTTGCCGATGTGGCAAAGGCAGCATATCGTGCAAGCCATCCTTTATTAATCTTCGGCTTTACAGGTTTAAGCCCTTTAAATCTATCTTTCATTTCCTTTCTACTAAGCAGGACCTCTATTTTTCTTTTCGGAATATCAATGCTTATTATATCCCCGTCTTTAACAATTGCAAGGGGTCCGCCTTCCATAGCCTCAGGTGATATATGCCCGATGCAGGGTCCCCTTGTGCCGCCGGAAAACCTTCCGTCTGTAATCAATGCAACTGATTCGCTTAATCCCATACCGGCAATAGAGGCTGTGGAGCTGAGCATTTCCCTCATGCCCGGTCCGCCTCTTGGACCCTCATAACGTATAACCACAACATCGCCGCTTTTTATCCTGCCTGAAAGAATGGATTTCATTGCGTCTTCTTCAGAATTAAACACACGCGCCCTGCCTTTAAATCTTAACATTTTATCACTTACTGCCGTCTGTTTCACAACTGCACCTTCAGGCGCAAGATTGCCCCGTAACACCGCTATGCCGCCTTCTTTATGGTATGCCTTATTAAGATGCCTTATTACCACGGGGTCAATGACCTGAGCTTTATCAGCAATATCATAAATTTTTTCACCTGAGACAGTAAGGGTGTTATGAAGCATAGTCCTTAACCTCTTCAAGACAGCAGGGATGCCCCCTGCATATTCCAGGTCTTCAAGATAATCCGTCCCGCCCGGCAGCATGTTTGCAATATGAGGAGTCTTTCTGCTCAGACGGTCAAATGTCTCTAAAGATATTCCTATTCCTGCCTCATTGGCAATTGCAGGGATGTGCAGGACTGTGTTCGTAGAACCGCCAAGCGCCATGTCAACCATAACGGCGTTTTCAAATGCCTTTTCCGTCATTATCTTTTCAGGCGTAATATTTTTATTTATAAGTTCCACTGCCCTCTGCCCGCTGTGAAATGCAATCCTGCGCTTTTTAGATGAAACAGCAAGCGAAGTTGCACATCCCGGAAGGCTCATGCCCAATGCCTCAGTAACGCATGCCATTGTATTAGCAGTGTACATCCCCTGGCAGGAACCCGGACCCGGGCAGGCACACACTTCAAGCTCCTCTATCTCAGAATCGCTTATCAGCCCTTTTTTATACTTTCCCACAGCCTCAAAGGTATCATTTACAAGAGACAGCCTCCTGCCTTTCATGTGTCCTGCAAGCATGGGGCCTGCAGTGACAATGATAGAAGGCACATTAACCCTTGCCGCCGCCATAAGCATGCCCGGCGTAATTTTATCGCAGTTTGTCAGAAGCACAAGACCGTCAAACTGGTGCGCCTCTGCAATAGTCTCTACCATATCCGCAATAAGCTCCCTTGAAGGAAGGCTGTAATGCATCCCTTTATGCCCCATTGCAATACCGTCGCAAATGCCCGGTATACCGAAAAAAAACGGATACCCGCCTGCAGTATGAATTCCTTTTTCAATAAACCGTTCCATGTCGTGCATGGCAGTATGACCGGGGATAATGTCTGTGAAGCTTGTGGCAACCCCAATAAAGGGCTTATCCATCTCAGTACGCGGAATCCCCGTGGCGTAAAGTAACGCCCTGTGAGGCAACCGTTCTATGCCTTTTTTGATTAAATCGCTTTTCATAATTAGTCGTTAGTGAATAGTATTTAGTGAATAGTAAAAGATAAGAAAGTGCAATCCCGACTTCATATAGCTTCTCAATGTTTTAAGTTTCTGTCTTTGTTTTATTCACTGTTCACTATTCACTATTAACTGTTCACTTTCTTTTTATATTCCCTTACCATCTCCGCCATGCGGTCTTTTCTTGCCAATTTCTGCTTCTGTATCTTCTTTCTCTCCATCTCATCCTCAGGCGTAAGGTATCTGTTTTTATCTATCTCGGCAAGTTTCTTTTCAAGTGACCTGTGCTCCTCATCAAGCTTTTTGTATTCTTCGTTGTCTTTCTTTAATACCTCGGCTATTTCTGTATCCTTCAAAAAAATCCCCCCTTGTTCTTATAGTTTTTATGGGAAATTATCATATTTTGCCAAAAAATACAAGGAAGTAGCAATTTTTTTTATTTTCCGATGTGAACATTGACCATTTTGTTGACACTTATACAGGATTTAAAATCCCACAAGATAAAAAGTGGGGAAGATGAGTTAAAAAACCTTTGGCAGACAATAAAGCAATGTGCTAATATTTACTTTATTCCAATCTTAATTATTGAAAGGAAGGTGTTTTGACATGAATATTAAGAGAATAGGCATTATCACAAGCGGCGGAGACGCCGGCGGACTGAATGCAGTAATTAAAGGCATTGCACGGGAGGCATATGCACACGGGATTGAGTCCGTTGTTATTCCTAATGGATATGCAGGTCTCTATAACCTCGTTGACATGGGACAGGTTGTCGTGCTCAATGCGGAAAGGGTAAGCCGTATAGAGGCATCGCTTTCAGGCTCGGAAGCAGGGCATTCAAGGGTTAAGCTAAGTAAGATCAAGGATCCCAACACATATGCAAGGATAAAAGAAGGTCTGAAAAAATTCGGAATAGATGCACTGCTCATCAGCGGCGGAGATGACACAGGCAGCGTAGTTGTTGACCTCGGCGGACAGGGCATCCCCTGCGTGCATGTCCCAAAGACAATGGACCTTGACCTTCAGCCGTACAGTGTCGGAGGTGATTCAGCGATCAACAGAATAGCCGTAATGACGCGAGACCTCAAGACAACTGGCATGAGCCACAACCGCGTGCTTGTAATTGAGGTGTTCGGAAGATACGTGGGTCACACCGCTTTTCGCGGGGGCGTCGGCGCCGAGGCTGACTGCATACTTCTTCCTGAAATCCCGGTTGACTTTGATGTTGTATATGAGCATATCAAGGCCACTTACTTCGCCAGAATTGAAAGGAGCGATGTAAAGGCAGGCACATATATAATTGTCGTTGCAGAGGGGATCAAGACAGCATCCGGCGAAATGCTTTATGACGAATCCGCCGGAGTGGATGCATTCGGACACAAAAAGCTTACAGGAGCGGGGAAATATGTGAGACAGCAGATTGAAAAAAGGATGAAGGCAGACCCGGCGGTAACGGAATTCATGAAGAAGGTCGGCATTTATGCGCCGGGCGTCTATGAAATACCAGAGGTAAGAGAAATAACCCCAAGCCACCTCGTGCGTTCCGGGCAGACCTCCGCTTACGACGTAAATTTCGGTTACAGAGTAGGCGCTGCCGGAGTGCTGCTTCTGCTTCAAGGCAAAACAGGAAATACGGTCGTTGATGTAAGCGGCAAAAAGATATTTTACATGCCTACATCAGAGGCGATCAAACGGAGAGAGGTTGATATCAGCGAGGTAGCTCTCTTTGAAAGCCTCGGTATATGTTTTGGGAGAAAACCCCAGAAATTTGAACATGAATTTACAGAGGCAAAGACGCCGATAGAAAGACATCTGTAATTTAAATCTTACACCAGATAAGAAAACCTCTTTTTAAATTCATCGGTGCTCATGTGACCTGCACTTGCAAGTCTTGCAAGACTTCTGGGAGTAAAATCCTCTTTTCCCAGTCTTATCATGTACTCCCTGCCGACCAGATACGGCTCTGACTTGGTATCAACGTATCTTAACCTTGTCTTCTTAGTAACAGGGTCAATCATTTTTCTAAAAGGAACCGGATTTAATCTGCCTTCAAAAAAGGTAATCATTGCACCTGTGCCGCCGTTTAAAAGGAACTTCACTGCACTGTATCCGAGATTTCTCGTATACTCCGCATCAAAGGGGATCGGGTCAGCCGCCCTTAATTCATATCCAATATTTTTATGGATAGTTTTGATTTTTATTCTGCGTGATTCCAGACTTTTATTTATAAATTGTTCAATAATCCTTCCCATCTGAATCTTTGAGAGCCGGACATCTCCTTTATCATCCTTTTCAATATGTTCATATTGAGAGAGTTCTTTAATATCAATCTTCGCTGCAACTCCCTCTGCGAGTATTGCAACGCCGTGAGGATATCCATGAGAAAGCCTCTTTATTATTGAGCCCTCAAGCAGGTCCGCTACTTTACTAAATCTTATTTTCTTTTCTTTGAACTCTTCCGGAATCAGGGTGATTGTTGCACCGGCAGCCTTTCCTATCCCAAGCGCCAAATGTCCTGTATATCTTCCCATTGTTGTCACAAAATACCACCTGCCTGTTGTACGCGCATCTTCTATAATATTTTCTACTATTTCAGTCCCCCAGTGTCTTGCTGTCTCAAATCCAAAAGTTGGTGTTCCACCAGGCAATGGAAGGTCGTTATCTATTGTTTTAGGCACATGAACAATAGAAAGCAGCCCCCTGGTTCTTTTTTCTATTTCCCTTGCCATATATGCCGTGCCGTCACCGCCAATTGTAATTAGGAATTTGATATTCAGCTTCTTCAATGCCTTTATCATATTCTGGAATTGTTTTTCAGGATTGTCTGGGAATTCTCTTGAGGTTCTTAGTATGGAGCCGCCGCGGTTATGGATATGCCACGCATTTTTTGCGGTTAAATGTATAATCTTGCTTGTATCTCCATGGAAGAGCCACTTAAAGCCGTCCATAATGCCTATGACTTTTATACCTTTACATACTGCTTCAACCGTTGCTGCGCTTATTACACCGTTTATGCCGGGTGCAGGACCTCCGCCGACAACTATTGCAAGGGTCTTTTTCATGATAGCTCTTATTTAAATGCTATATCAGGCAGCGATTTTTTTATAATCACCGGTTTTACAGTCTTATTAACAATATCCTTTGTATTAACAACTTTTAATTTTTCAAACAAAAGGTTAAATTTATTCTCAAGTTCTTTCATTATCGGAGCCTTTACGTTTGCCGGCAGGTCCCACCATTTTTTCTTCAGAGTGCCGAAGCCTTTTTTGCGGGTGCTGTAGAAAAACTGCTCGTCTGTCTGTCCTTCTTTTCTTTCCTTTGCGCACTCTGTTTTTAAATAGTTGTAAACTTCTTCTTTGAAAGCCGATGGAAGTGCTGGGTTGTCATAGATTATGTTCTGGAATCCTGTTGCAAGGTGAACTTCTGAGGTACCTGTCTCAGGGAACATATGAAATGCCTCTTCAGGCAAAGTTGAAGCTCCGTGCTGAACAGCGCCGGAAAGGCCGTACTCCTTTCGTGCAATTTCGGACATCTGTTTTAACGTGTCAAAGTCAATTTTTACCTTTGCGAGAGAACCGTCAGGAAGGACCACTCCGCCGTGCGCTGTGCCTGTCTGCACACTCAACTTGCTTACGCCCTTGCCTGTTTTCAGTGTTTCCTTGAAGCCGTCGAGATATGCCCTTAGTTCTTCCGGCGTGCTGTTCTTCCCGCCGATCTCGCCAATTTCTCCGCCAACTGATACGGTTACTCCATTTGGCTCCAGTCTCCGTATGTATGCTGTAAGCTCGGCAGCTATTTCAAAATTCGGCAGCTGCTGTTCTTTTAATGTCGGTTTATTAAGGTCTACAAGTGTGGATGAATCAATGTCAATATTATAAAACTCGGCTTCAACAGCTTCTTTGATAAGTCCCTTGATATAGTCAGTTTCAGCCTTCGGGTCAGACAGGAAATTCTTTCTCACAAGCTGGAAATGGTCGCCCTGGATAAAAACAGGCCCCTGAAATCCCTCTTTTACCGCAGCCGCAAGCACAACAGTTGAATATTCAAGCGGCCTTTGTTTTGTGTACCCTATCTCTGACCTGGCAATCTCAAAAATCATCGCGCCAACGTTCATCTGCATAGCCTTCTTGAATATTACCTTTGCAACGTCATAGGTAAGTCCTCGTATATTTATGGCAGGCACAGTAAAGCCGGAGTACTTTCCCCTGCCCATCTCCTCGTAAAGCCCCTGTATGGATGCAGGTATTGCACCGCATGCCTTTGCAATCTCCTTGATAAGTATAAAGCGCGCCTTTCTTTTTTCATCATCAGCCTCAAAAACAGCCTCATTAATCAGGCTGTCCATAATATCCCTGACATCCTGCCTGTCTTTGACCGAGACAGAGCCGTTTTTGATTTCTATAACGTCTTTCAGAGCTTTTGCCATAAACCCTCCTATGAAAATTTTAAAAAATTAACCACAGAGAACACAGAGAAAAATTAAGTGTTAAATTATCATGGGTAAAGTACCATTTTAGCCACCAAAAATATAAAATGGTGGCTAAAATGGTACTTTACCCTTTATTTATTATGTTTGTATTATTTTACAGACAATTATAACAAAAGAGGCGCATAAAAGTTATGAAAAAATGTTGTATGAAAGCAAAGGCTGCGGAAAGGCCTGTCTTTCTGAGCCTTGATTTTGAAAGGGATTGAACAGAATAAGGCTCGAATTTTTGGTACTGAAACCATCCTGAGCTATTCAAGTCAAAATACTCTATTAAGATCCTCGAGTAAACGAGGAAATGCAAGTGCTTGTATTTTTCGCTCAAGCAGAAACGTCTCTTCTCCTGCATGAATCACATACAACCGCTGCAGTTTCAGGTCAGAAAGGGCGCTTCGCATCGAGGGAGTCACTTGCGGAGAGCTTGTCAGCTTGATTTCAAATCCCAGCCTCTCTCTTCCCCTAACTACGAGGAGATCCAACTCTGCCCCTCCGTGTGTCGCCCAAAAAAAACACTCCTCAGTCCTGAATCCCGCCCGGCGAATAACCTGTTCGATGACAAACCCCTCCCATGATGCCCCAATCTTGGGATGCTTTTCCATATCGATACTGGTTTTGATACCGAGGAGGGTATGGAGCAAACCGCTGTCTGCAATATAGACTTTCGGGGATTTAACCTGGCGTTTTGAGATATTTTCATGCCACGGCAGGATCTGCCTCACAACCAAAGCCGATGACAGCAGGTCTAGATAATTTCTGACGGTTGTGTCGGCAACACCGAAAGACCTCCCGAATTCCGAAGCATTCCATATTTGACCGTGATAGTGTGCCAGCATACCCCAGAATCGATGCATAGTAGTTGAACGGATAGTAATCCCCAACTGCGGAAGGTCTCTCTCAAGAAAAGTCCGTATGAAGCCGCGGCGCCATTCCTCGCTTGCTGCATCTGAAAATGCGAGGTACGACCTGGGGAAGCCTCCCCGTAGCCATAATCGAGGATAGTTTTTCATCCCTACCTCATCCAGAGAAAAACCTCCCAGCTCATGATAAATAATACGGCCTGCGAGGGTTTCTGAACCCTGTCGGAGAATATCAGGAGAAGCGCTTCCAAGAACAAGAAAGCGTGTTGACGATTTCGGGCGGTCCACAAGTACCCTCAGAATAGGAAAAAGTTCGGGCAGGCGCTGTATCTCATCGATAATAACAATCCCCTTTAACACCTTGAAAGTAAGCATAGGGTCAGCAAGCCGTGCTAAATCTTCCGGATTTTCCAGATCGTAGTAAGTAGAGGCGCTGTGTATATGCTTAAGGAGAGACCTCGCCAGCGTTGTTTTTCCAACCTGACGTGCACCGAGGATTCCGATAACAAATTCCCACAATCCAACGAACTTTGAGTCAAATATTGGTAGAAAAGAGAGACAGAATTCTTGAAAGGCACCTTGTTCTAAAACTTTAATTGACATTGCATAAAACCCTATTATTTTATACAATAGCAATGCATATTAAAGTTTATACGGTAAACCTTGCATATCTTTTCTTATATATCTCTTTGAATTAAAAAGGAAACCATAAGCCTTTCAAAAAAGAGGCATCCATAATTTGAACCCACTTTTAATTGACACACACTGCCATCTTGAGATGAATGACTTTAATAAGGATAGGAGGGAAGTCATTCAGCGTGCAAAGGATACAGGTATTGAATACATAATCAACATCGGCTCTGACAGGGAGAGCAATATCAAAGGGCTCAGGCTATCAGCCGAATACCCTGAGATTTATTTATCAGTTGGCATCCATCCGCATGATGCAAAAACGCTGAATGAAGAGGTTTGCAATGAAATAGAAAACTGGATAAAACAGCCGAAGGTTGTTGCCGTCGGAGAAATCGGACTTGACTACCATTATATGCATTCCCCGAAAGAAACCCAGATAGAGGCGTTCAAGAAACAAATAGCCATTGCAAAAAATTCTGGTCTTCCTGTTATAGTCCACAGCAGGGAGGCTGAAAACGACACAATGCGCATCCTGAAAGAAGAGGCTCAGGGAGTATCAGGCGTTCTGCATTGTTTTTCAGGAGACAGGGAAATGGCTGAAAAAGCCATGGAGATGGGTTTCTATATATCAATTGCCGGTCCTGTTACCTTTGCAAATGCAAAAAATCTCCGCGAAATCGCTAAATTCATCACTGACGAATATCTGCTCATAGAAACTGACGCCCCGTATCTCAGCCCTGTGCCAATGAGGGGCAAAAGAAACGAGCCTTCTTTCCTGAAATACACTGCTCAGGCTATTGCTGACCTGAGAGGAATAAGCATTCACGACATAGCAAGGATTACAACCTTAAATGCCATGAAGCTCTTTAAAATCGGCGAAGTCCCTTCAAAAGGGGAAATCACATATAAAATCAGGGGCTCTCTTTATCTAAATATTACAAACAGATGCACCAACCACTGCGGCTTCTGCATAAGATTTCATACAAGTTATGTTAAAGGTCATAACCTGAAACTTGAACGCGAACCCTCAGCAGAAGAGATTATCAACGCCATCGGCGACCCTATGGCATATAAGGAGATTGTCTTCTGCGGACTTGGCGAGCCGCTCCTGAGGCTTGATGTGGTAAAAGAGGTGTCTGCATGGGTTAAACAAAAGGGCGGGAAAGTCAGGATTGACACAAATGGCCACGGAAATCTTATACACGGCAGGGACATACTGCCAGAACTGCAGGGTCTTGTTGACAGCCTCTCAGTCAGCCTTGATGCAGATGATGAAAAAAAATATGAAGAGATTTGCAAGCCTGTTTATAAGAATGCCTTTCAGGCAGTTTTGTCCTTTATCAAAGAGGCAAAGGAATATATCCCTGAGGTAAAAGCCACTGCCGTAGAAATCCCTGGAATAGACTTTGATAAATGCAGGTCTATTGCAGAAGACCTGGGGGTGGAATTAAGAATAAGAAAGTTTAATGTGGTGGGTTAAAGTTGTAAATCAATAAAGAGATATGTTTTAATAATCGGACTATGGATACTAAAAAGATTTATCTCATAGACGTTACAAACAGGGACGGGGTGCAGACATCGCGCATACTGCTGAGCAAGCTCGCCAAGACGATGCTGAATATTTACCTGGACGATATGGGGGTGTTTCAGAGCGAGATAGGTTTCCCTACGCTCAGGCACGAGGTAAATTATATAAATGCAAACCTTGAACTTGCCGAGGCAGGAGCGATAAAAAGGATGCACCTTGAAGGTTGGTGCAGGGCTGTAAAAGACGACGTGGAACTCAGCTTTAAGAACTGCCCTAAGATAAGACATCTGAATATATCAATTTCAACATCGGAGATAATGATTCAGGGCAAGTTTCAGGGCAGGAAGATATGGAAGGATGTTCTCAATTCAATGATTGAGGCTTTAAAGACGGCAAAGGCACTCGGGGCAGAGACAGTAGGGGTCAATGCAGAGGATGCCTCAAGGACGGACATTGAAAGACTAATTGAATTTGCCCAGGCAGGAAAGGAAAACGGCGCAGACAGATTCCGCTACTGCGATACACTCGGGGCAGACGATCCTATAACGATTTATCAAAGGATTAAACGCATTGCAGAGGTGACAAAATTCCCGGTAGAAATGCACTGCCACAATGACCTCGGCATGGCTGAGGCTGTCTCTCTTACCGGTGCGCAGGGTGCAATAGAAAGCGGCGTTGATGCGTATGTAAACACTACAATAAACGGTTATGGCGAAAGGGCAGGCAACTGCGACCTGGTCTCAACAATATTAGCCCTGAAATTCTCGCACGGCTTTGCAGATAAAATTCATCTTGATGAGCATGTGGATTTGAAAAAATCATGGAAGATTGCAGGCTATGCGTCATATGCCTTTGGTCTCCCTATCCCGATAGGCCAGGTGGGAACCGGCGCCAATGCCTTTGCCCATGAGTCGGGTATCCATGCCGATGGCGCGCTCAAGGACAGGCGGAATTATGAGCTTTA
>JACROO010000140.1 GCA_016214355.1 Nitrospirota bacterium
CAGAAGATTTGGTTCAAACAGATATGAGCTTGTGCTTTTGTTTAAGCCTTACTATCTGGATAAAACGCCTTCTCCGGCTACTATGGACAGGATAAAGGCAAGATATCCTTTGAATGAGTCACAGAAGAAAGTAATTAAGCGTTATGAAAAGCAGGCACCAGGAGAACTTGCTCATATTGATATAACCAAGATTCCAAAGGATATAAGATGCTCTTTCAAGGTCAAGGAAAGGTATGTTGCCGCATGTTGTGATGATTGCACAAGACTAACCTATGCTGAAATAATCAAAGACAGAAGGGCCTCGACCTTGACATACTTTATGGCTCGTTCATTATCATGGTTTAAACAGATATATAACTTCGAATTTGAAGCTGTGATGTCTGACAACGGTCCAGAGTTTAAGGGCTCACTCGAAAGGGAGCATCCTTTTGAAACAATGTGCCATGAATTAGGGATAAGACACATATGTACTAAACCATACAGACCACAGACAAACGGGAAAGTAGAAGCTTTCTGGAAGATAATCAAAAATGAGTTCTTTTATCCAAACACATTTGAATCAGAGGAAGATCTAGTTATGAATCTAGGGAACTTTTTATTTGAATTTAATCATCTGAGAAAACATGGGGGCTTGAACTATGAAACACCTTTTGATAAACTCCAGAAAGTTACCGAATTAGTGAGCTAGTACAAGTGTCCCTAGCTTATTAGCTTATCATTACCCTGCTGCTTCTGGAGCGGGACTTATTCCTTTGGGTTTCGCCCGTGAATCACTCTCTATTTTCTGGATTACAGGAGAAACCTTCGCCTCTGTACCAGCGCCTTTGTCTGTTTTTGCCGGTTCAGCAGCGGTGAGTTCCCTTCCTTCAATTATGGCGTCTATCTCTGCCCCATCAAGTGTCTCTTTTTCAAGCAGTACCTGCGCGAGCCTCTCAAGAAGTGTCTGGTTGTCAAACAGGAGATTCTTTGAATACTCATATCTCTCGGTAACAATCCTTTTTGTCTCATCGTCAATATCCTCAGCAGTCTTTTCAGAATAGTCCTTATGTTTTGCTATTTCCCTTCCGAGGAAGATATGCTCGTCTTTTTTGCCAAAGGTAAGGGGTCCAAGTTTTTCGCTCATACCCCATTCTGTAACCATTTTCCTTGCAAGCGTAGTAGCCCTTTCAAGGTCATTGCCGGCGCCTGTTGTCAGGTGCCCTAAGGCAATTTCCTCTGCCGCCCTTCCGCCGAGAAACACAGAAAGGGCTTTTAAAAGATATTCTTTTGGATATGTGTATCTGTCGTCTATCGGGAGCTGCTGCGTAACGCCGAGTGCCATGCCTCTTGGGATTATGCTTACCTTATGAATCGGGTCGGTTCCTGATGTCAGCTTGGCAACAAGTGCATGTCCTGCCTCATGATAGGCAGTATTGCGTTTCTCTGTCTCAGACAGTATCATGCTCTTTCTCTCCACGCCCATTATGACCTTGTCTTTTGCATTTTCAAAGTCCTTCATCTCAACCTTGCTCTTTGACTGCCTCGCTGCAAGAAGTGCCGCCTCATTAACAAGGTTTGCAAGGTCTGCCCCTGAGAAGCCGGGCGTTCCCCTCGCAAGAAGTTCAAGGTTTACATTATCAGCAAGGGGAATCTTCCTTGTATGAACCTTAATAATCTCAAGCCTTCCCCTTACATCAGGCTGAGGTACAACCACCTGCCTGTCAAACCGCCCGGGCCTGAGTAATGCAGGGTCAAGGACATCAGGCCTGTTGGTGGCTGCAAGCACTATTATGCCTTCATTAGGGTCAAACCCGTCCATCTCAACAAGGAGTTGGTTTAAGGTCTGCTCACGTTCATCATGCCCGCCTCCAAGCCCTGCGCCGCGGTGACGGCCGACTGCATCTATTTCATCTATGAACATAATGCAGGGCGCACTTTTCTTTGCCTGCTCAAAAAGGTCTCTTACCCTTGAGGCGCCTACACCCACAAACATCTCAACGAAATCCGAACCGCTGATGGAGAAAAACGGCACGCCCGCTTCTCCTGCAATCGCCCTCGCAAGCAGCGTCTTACCCGTTCCGGGTGCGCCGACAAGCAGAACGCCTTTAGGGATTTTACCGCCTAATTTCTGGAATTTCTGGGGGTCCTTTAGAAAATCAATTACCTCCTGAACCTCTGCCTTTGCCTCTTCAATCCCTGCCACATCCGCAAAGGTCAACTTCACCGCCTTTTCAGATATAAGCTTTGCCTTGCTTTTACCAAAAGACAGCGCCCTGTTGCCCCCTACCTGCATCTGCCTCATAAAGAAAACCCATAAAAGAAAAATTAAAATTATCGGGCCGAAATTTAACAATATGCTTATATACCATGGGCTCTGCTCAGGCTTTGCCGTAATCTTCACCCCGTGTTCCTGGAGCTCTTTTACAAGGTCGGGGTACTCAGCGGCATAAGTTTTAAATTTTGTCCCGTTCTTCAGCGCACCTATTATTAAGTTTTCCGGTTTTTGAATTGTAACCTCTGCAATTTCACCGTTCCTCATCTTCGTCATGAAGTCAGAAAATATTAGTTCCTGTTCAAGCTTCGGTGTCTTTAAAAGGTTGAAGATCATAATCATCATCAAACCAAACAAAAGCCAGACAACTATGCTTTTATACAAATCTTTACCTCCTCTGATTAAGGTAACATATTTGGTGAGGGATTTTCCAATGAAAGCGGCGCAAGCCTCGCTTGAAAAATTAAATCCTTTATGTTTGCATAAAGGGCAAATGGGAGAAATAGAGGATAATCTTAAAAAGACTGTCCGCATCCTTGCAAAAGACATTGGCTCAAGGGGATACCGGGAGTTAGACTCCCTTGAGAAGACAGCACAGTATATCTCTTCAGAACTCAGAAGCTGCGGTTATGATGTCTCAGTTCAGTCTTATAATGTTGAGGGTAATGTTTACAAAAATCTGATTGCAGAGATTAAAGGCATTAAGTCGCCTGAAAAAATTATCTTAGTCGGCGCCCACTATGATACAGTGACCGGAAGCCCGGGCGCAGACGACAACGCAAGCGGCGTTGCCGGAATGCTTGAGCTTGCAAGGCTTCTTAAAAATCAGTCTTTTGATAAAACAGTCCGGTTTGCGGCATTTACCCTTGAAGAGCCTCCTTTTTTCAGGAGCCGGTTCATGGGAAGTTATGTATATGCTCAGAGTCTGAATGAAAAAAATACCGTTATTGAGGGAATGATATGCCTTGAGATGATAGGCTATTTTACTGACTCGCCCAACAGCCAGTATTTCCCGTTTTCTTTCTTAAGATGGCTTTACCCTGATAAGGGAAGTTTTATAATCTTTGTGAGCAACTTGCGGTCAAAAAATTTTTTAATCCGGTTAAGAGATGCATTTAAAAAAGGCACTGACCTGCCCGCAGAATCAATCTCAACGCTCTCAATCGTCCCGGGGATAGACTTTTCTGACCACAGGTCTTTCTGGGAATTCGGGTATGATGCAGTAATGGTTACCGACACTGCATTTTACAGAAACCCAAATTACCACGAAAGAGGCGATGTCCCTGAAACGCTTGACTATGAACGCATGGAGAAAGTCGTGATGGGGATTAAGACTGCAATAGAGAAATTGGCAGGGTTGCAGCAGTAGGAGTCTATCCGGCGGGGAAGTTATTCAATCCTTTATCTTCGCGTGCAGCTATTATACAGCATTAAGCAGTGACAACTTCTTTCATTAGGTGACCCTCGGATTCCAGTCAGTCTGCATCTCTTATCGGGCAGTGTCGTTATACTGTATGGCAATCTTGTAATCAACCCGGGCATGGCCGGAGGCATTGTTTCCGGGGCAGACAAGCTTCCCGTCTCCTGATTCCAGACGGCCTTTCACCATCGTGGTAATCACCGGTTCAAGATTAAAGCCGCCGTTGGTGCAATCGTTCTTCATGCACTCCATGAGGAAATACGCGGAACTTCCGGGAAAGAAATTGACCGTACTATGCATGAGGACCCGACCGGCGCTCTTCTGATAGTAGTCCATGGTGATTATGATCGATTCAATATGCGGGTAGCGGGCTGACAGCAGGCCTGCATCAACCTTATGCTGCCTCCTTTCGGTCCGTTCCGCATTCTTTTGTTTGCTTACCATCTGTCTTCTCCTCGAAAAGCGTCCCCCCTGCATACACAGGGGGGAACTTCATTGCCTTACTGTTTTACAACATTGACTGCCTTGGGACCTTTAGGGCCTTTTTCGGTATCAAAGCTGACTCTGTCACCCTCGGCAAGGGATTTGAAACCATTGCTCTGGATGGAAGAATAGTGGACAAATACATCACTGCCGTCTTCGCTCGTAATAAAGCCAAAACCTTTTGATTCATTGAACCACTTTACTGTTCCATTAGCCATTTTGTGTACCTCCTTTTGAAAATTGAAATTTCAGAAGTGCATAAATAAAAAAAACCACAAAGCTAAAAGTCTTTATGGCCTTGTGTGGACAGAAAAACTTCTGAAACTCTGTCAAAAGGATAACACATTTGCAGATAATTAGCAAATATAATTTTAGGCATTTGTTTTTATGGAAACACTTCCTGTTAGAAGTGCTCCATTTATGCTTGCCGTGATAGCCTTCTGTTCATCTGTTAAGCTCCCCTCCAATGAATCTACCTGTATAAGACTTCTTCTCTTTTATTATATCCTCTGGGGGCCCTTCTGCTACAATCCTTCCACCTTTTTCTCCGCCTTCAGGACCTAGATCTATTATCCAGTCAGCACATTTTATTATGTCTAAGTTATGTTCAACTAACAAAACAGTATTCCCTGCATCTACGAGTTCATTTAAGACATTAAGAAGTTTTTTTATGTCATGTGGGTGCAGCCCCACTGATGGCTCATCAAGGACATAGAGGTAGTCTCTTCTTCCTGAAATACTTAACTCACAGCATATCTTAAGCCTCTGTGCCTCACCACCTGAAAGGGTTGTGGCAGGTTGCCCGAGTTTTAGATACCCAATTCCCATGGAATTTAGTAGTTTCAACCTATTTATAATAGATGGCATACGGGTGAAAAACTCCAGTGCCTCCTCAACCGTCATCTCAAGCACATCATATATGTTTTTCCCATTGTAAGTAATATTCAATATTTCAGGCTTATATCTTCTGCCTTCGCATTCCTCACATTTAATATACAGGTCTTCAAAGAAATACATCTCAAGTCTCTGATAGCCTGCGCCTGTACAGGCTTCGCAGCGCCCGCCCTCGGTATTAAATGAAAAATACCCTGCTCCATAGCCAAGATTTTTTGCCTGTGCAGTGTTCCCGAAGAGTTTTCTAACAGAGTCAAATGCCTTTATATACG
>JACROO010000144.1 GCA_016214355.1 Nitrospirota bacterium
CTCTTTATAACAGGCGGAGCGGTTATGGCAGGCAGGCGTTATTTAAAGAGAAAAAAATAAAAGAATCAGAAATTTTTTATGTGAAAAAGAAAAAGGGCTTGGTTATTCCAAGCCTTTTTTATTCTCTGATTCTTTAACTAAAGCCGATGGGGGGATTTGAACCCCCGACCTACTGATTACGAATCAGTTGCTCTGCCAGCTGAGCTACATCGGCTGTTTATAAGGATACAGGATACAGGATGCAGGATGCAAGATGCAGAATACTAAATACCGTTTACAGTTGACAGAATATAAGAAACAAAATACAAGATACAGGATGTATCCGCTTGAGTTTTTCTGCATGCAGGATGGATAATATTATTTGTGCCACTTAATCTCTCCATTTTTTATAACGCGGTAAGGGCGATTGAAGAGGGAAAAGTAAAATATTTCACCTCGCTCACAGGTTCCTCTAAAGCCCTGCTGTTTGCTTTGATTAAAGAATCATGTATTGTCATTACTGCCTCTGAAAGTTCAGCCGGCGAATTTTATTCAGATGCGGTATTCTGGTCTGCTTCTTTCAGCACAGAGAAACCTCTCTACATACCTCCTGAAGGAGACCCTCTCCGACTGAAAAACCTCTGGGACATCTACAAAAGTCCAAAAACTAAAATTGTCACATCAGTTAATGCCGTCCTTTCTCCCGTATGGCACCTTGATAAATTCCCGCTGACAGAAATATTGAAACACTCAACTATTGACAGGGACATAATTATTGAGAACCTTAAGGACGCCGGCTACCGCCAGGTCACTGTTGTTTCATCAGAGGGAGAATTCAGCATAAGAGGAGGAATCCTTGATGTATTTCCTCCTGAGGAAGAGTTCCCTGTAAGAATAGAGTTCTGGGGAGATGAGATTGAGTCTCTGAGGTTTTTTGATACAGATACGCAGAGGTCTATCAAAGAAATAGACAAAATCTTTATAGGTCCTGCGACAGAGCCGGAAGAAGGACCGAATCTCCTTGATGTCCTCAGCAGGAAGGTGCTGGTATTAAACGAACCGGATGATATTAAGAGGCAATATTCTGATTTACTGCTGTTAAATCAGGACAAAAAGATCATTAACCTCACATCACTGCCATTGAAGGGAGAGGGCTTTGACTTCAATATCAGAGGGACAGGCGGATTCGGCATCCTGCGTGAAGAGAGAAAGACCATGGAAGATTTTGTTATCGGCGTGGACGTTCTTAAAAATCAGTATTTTATTATGATGGTATGCTCATCAGAAGGGCAGGCAAAAAGGCTAAAGGAATTATTTTCTGAAAAAAACATTGAAACTCCAATCCTGCCAAATGATAATGCTGTTAAACATAACACCAGTCCGGTAATCACAATTGGGGAACTGAGCAGGGGTTACTCTTATGAGAACAACCTGATTCTCACGGAAAAAGATATTTTTGGCGAACGTCCGGCTTTTAAACCCATAAAGAAATCAAAGGTGTCAGGACTCATTTCGTCAATTGAAGACTTTAATGAAGGCGATTACTTAGTCCACGCACAACACGGCATAGGAAGGTTTTTAGGAATTAAAAAACAAAAGGTTGAAGATTACGAAGGCGACTTTATAATTATAGAATATTGCGGAGGCGATAAACTTTATATCCCCCTTGAACGGATTGATGAGGTTCAAAAATATCGTGCCTCTGAAGGCACTTCGCCCAAAATAGACAGACTCGGCGGCAAGACATGGCTGAGAACAAAACAAAGGGTTAAAAACAGGATAAAAGACATGGCTGAGAAGCTGCTGAAACTATATGCCAGGCGTTCCGAAGTAAAGGGCCACAGTTTTCCCGGTGACACTGAGCTTCATAAAGAATTTGACGGATTCTTCCCTTATGAAGAAACGCCTGACCAGCTTGCTGCAATAATAGACATAAAACGTGATATGGAAGAGCCGGCACCGATGGACAGACTTATATGCGGTGATGTTGGATATGGGAAGACAGAAGTGGCTATAAGGGCATGCTTTAAGGCTGTTTATGATTCCAAGCAGGCAGCAGTCCTTGCGCCAACTACAATCCTGGTGGAACAGCATTGTAATACTTTTGCCTCAAGGTTTTCAGCATTCCCGGTTAAGATAGACTTTCTCAGCCGTTTTAAAAATAAGGCAGAACAAAAACAAACACTAAAGGCATTAGCAGAAGGCAATATTGATATCATCATAGGCACCCACAGTCTCCTGGTCAAGGATGTAAATTTCTATGATCTGGGGCTCTTAGTAATAGATGAGGAACACAGATTTGGCGTTACCCACAAAGAGAAAATTAAAACCCTTAAAACCCATGTTGATGTCTTAACGCTTACTGCCACGCCGATACCCCGGACACTGCACATGGCACTTTCCGGGATAAGGCCGATGAGCGTAATAGAGACCCCTCCGGAGGACAGGCTGTCAGTAAAAAGTTTTGTTGCAAGGTTCAGCCCTGAGATAATCAGAGAGGCGCTACAGAAGGAGCTTGACAGAGGAGGACAGGCTTTTTTTGTGCATAATCGTATTGAAGATATTTACAACATGGCAAATTCTATACGCAAACTTTTGCCTGAAAGCAAGATTTCTGTTGCACACGGACAGATGAGGGAAAGAGAGCTTGAAAATGTTATGAGGACTTTTATGAGCAAAAAGAGTAATATCCTTGTCTCAACTGCTATCATTGGCTCCGGACTTGATATCCCAACTGCCAATACGATAATCATTAACAGGGCTGATAAATTCGGGCTTGCAGACCTTTATCAGTTAAGGGGACGCGTAGGACGTTCAAATATCAGAGCCTACGCATATTTTTTAATTCCCGGAGAAGATATAATCACCGAGGAGGCACGGAAAAAACTGCTTGCAATTCAGGAACTGAGTTATCTGGGCGCAGGATTCAGGCTTGCCCTGAAAGACCTTGAGCTTAGAGGCGCCGGCAACATGCTCGGCTCAGAGCAGTCAGGGCACATAGAGGCAGTCGGCTTTGACCTTTATGTTGAGATGCTTGAACAGACAATCGCAGAGCTAAAAGGAGAGGAGGCAGCTCCTGTCATTGAACCTGTTCTTGAACTCAGGATAACGGCAATGGTTCCGGAGACTTATATAGAAGACCCCACGGTAAGATTGAGCATTTACAGAAAAATTGCATCTGCAAAAAAAATAGATTATCTAAGAGGGATCTTTGAAGAATTAAAAGACAGGTTCGGACAGCCCCCGGAAGAAACTGTGAGACTCCTTGATGTAATGGAACTAAAACTTATGGCTAAAAAACTTGGTATAACAAAAATACAGAATATTGAAGGCAGAATAAAAATTGTTTTTGCACCCCAGTCCCGACTCATCGGGATAACTCCGCAAAAAATATTTGAGCTTTATAAAAGCAGGAAAGGCTACATAAAATTCCTGCCTGAAGGGGGCTTTGAGCTGGATTTAAGGGATAAACATTGGCAGAAGATTTTTTCTGAAATAAAAGATGCTCTAACAGAGCTTACCCCCCACATTTAAGAATTCATAAAACACGTTGTGGTATCACGCTGGAGGCTACAGCGGGTTCAGGTTTGCAACCTGAACCCAAACTTTAGGAGCAGGTTGCAAACCTGCTCCCGCGAAAAATAAAAATGTCGTGCTGAATTTAGTGCGCTTTGTAAATGTTTTTTAAATACGCTTATAAGGGTTATTAATATTTTATTGCTGTAGTTTTTATGGTTGCAAAAAATTTTACCATATGTTATAAAATTAACTTTAAATAACCAAAATCCCAGGGAGGAATAATGAAAAAGCTTTTAATTTTAGTAGTTGCCGTAGTTTTTGCCTTTGGATGTGCACCCAAAGGAGGACCATCAAAAAACCCCGTCCTTGCAAAGATTAAAGGTGCGAAGATAACAAAGGAGGATTATCTGAAAGAATTTAACCGCCTGCCTGAATGGGCAAAAGCAAGGTTTCAGAGCAAAGAAGGGAAAGAACAGTTCCTTAACGAGTTAATTAAAAAAGACCTCCTTTACAACAAGGCTAAAAAACAGGGGCTTGAGAGAGACAAGGAATATGTATCCCGGCTTGAAGAATACAAAAAAATGGAACTAATTTCCCTTTTACTTAAAAATGAAATTGAAGGAAAAGTAAAAGCAACAGATGAAGATGTTAAAAATTTTTATGCCAAACATTCCAGCGAATTTAAAGCAGGAGAAGAGGTAAAAGCAAGCCATATACTTGTAGATACCGAGGCTGATGTAAATGCTGTGTATGAAAAACTTAGGAAAGGCGAAGATTTCTCCAAACTCGCAAAAGGATTTTCCAAGGACCACACCACATCTGCAAAAGGCGGCGACCTCGGATTCTTCAGGCACGGGCAGATGGTGCCAGAGTTTGAACAGTTTGCATTCCGTCTTAAGGTAGGAGAGGTAAGTCATCCGGTCAGAACCCGGTTCGGCTATCACATTATAAAGGTTTCAGCAAGAAAAGAAGGCACGCAGCTCGGTTTTGAACAGGTTAAGGATTCTATAAAAAGACGCCTTATAAGCGAAAAACAAAAGGAAATTTTTGACGCATTTGTTGAGAAATTAAAGAAAGAAAGCAATATAACAATTGAGAAAAAAGCCCTTGATGAGATTCAACTGCCCGTTGGCGAAACCCAAAAACCTGCTGCAGGGCAGGAACCTGTAGAGGGACAACTTCCGGAAAGTCCTGAAACTAAGTAAGGGTTTTAATGAAGAACCCTGCGGCAAGACCGCAGGGAATTTCCAAGTTAAAAGGGATTACTTTAATATTTTATTTTTTGAGTTAAGCCTGATGATCTTTGGGGCATATGCCTTAATTTCGTCTTCTGTGTAAAACTCATAACAGAAAATTATTACCCTGTCCCCTGCTGTCCCCTTCCTTGCGGTGGGACCGTTGAGACAGATAACACCCGAACCCTTGCTGCCCGGGATTACATAGGTTTCAAACCGCTCGCCGTTGTTAAGATTGCTGACCATAACCTGTTCATACGGCCTGATGCCTGCAGCACTGAGTATTTTTTCGTCAACAGTCAGGCTCCCTTCATAATTGATGTTGGAATCCGTAACTGTAGCCATATGTATTTTTGCCCTGAGCATGCACCTTAACATAGTAACCGCCCGTGAATAGTGAACAGCCCGCCCCGCTTCGCGGAGCGAGGCCGGGGTGAACAGTGAATCGTGCAAAGAAAACCGTGAACTGTAAACCGTGAACTGTAAACTGTCTTTAAAGTCATTCTATTATCTTAGGCACCCTGTAAAAATCATCTGTCCTGTTCTGGGCGTTCTGGAGGGCTTTGTCTTTTGGCAGAGAAGGGCTCAGCCTGTCTTCTCTGAAAACATTTTCTATTGAAAGAACATGTGCCGTAGGCTTTGTATTTTTTGTGTCAAGTTCATTCAGCTTGTCAATATATTCAATAATACTGTTTATCTGTTTTGAAAAAAGTCTTTTTTCATCTTCTGCGAGTTCAAGTCTTGAGAGCACAGCAACATGTTCAATCTCCATCAGAGTTTCTCCAGATTGGCAAATCTCAGTGAAAGCCTTTTTATGCCAACAGATGTGAAGTTTACCATAACCTTTACATCGCCGGTGCCGCCATAACTGTCCCTCACAACCCCAACACC
>JACROO010000138.1 GCA_016214355.1 Nitrospirota bacterium
AGAGGATGTCCCCATTAGAAAAATTGTAGAAAAGGAGGGGACACCGCTCTACATTTACAGCCACAGGACTTTACTCAGACATTTTAAGGCTTACAGGGATGCCTTCAATGGTTATCCCAATATAATCTGTTTTGCTCTTAAAGCCAACTCTAATAGCTCCATATTAAGAATTTTAGCTAAAGAAGGCAGCGGGGCAGATGTTGTCTCAGGTGGTGAACTCTTCATTGCCTTAAAGTCGAGCATATCTCCTAAAAAAATTGTATACGCTGGCGTTGGGAAGACTGAAGAAGAGATTGCTTATGCCTTAAGGTCCTGTATTTTGATGTTTAATGTAGAATCAGCAGACGAACTAAGGACTATTGATAGGATTGCAGGAAGGTTAAGAGTAAAAGCACCTTTAGCGTTAAGGGTCAACCCTGATATAGATGTCAGGACACATCCTTATATCTCAACCGGGCTTAAAAAACATAAATTCGGCATCCCCATGGAGCAGGCACTTGAACACTACAGACTTGCAAGCAGGATGCCGAATATAAAAATCCTCGGCATCCATAAACACATCGGCTCGCAGATAACAAAGACTTCTCCATTTGTTGATGCACTGAAAAAAGTACTCACATTAGCGGACTCCTTAAAATTATCCGGCATAGGGATAGAATATTTAGATATCGGCGGTGGCCTCGGAATCCCTTACAGCAATGACGGTGAGCTTCCGCCGCATCCAAGGGACCTTGCAGGGGCAATCCTCCCGCACCTGAAGACGCATAATTTTACACTTATCATTGAGCCCGGCAGGTCAATAGCCGGTAATGCTGGCATCCTCGTTACAAAGGTCCTTTACCTGAAAAGAGGTTTTGACAGGGGGTTCATAATTGTTGACGCAGGCATGAATGACCTCTTAAGGCCGAGCATTTATAATGCTTATCACCACATATTGCCAGCCGTCAGAAAAAACAGACCCAAAATTTTCTGTGATATAGTGGGACCTATATGTGAGTCAGGAGATTTCCTCGGTAAAGACAGGACAATAAGCCGTCCGCTTAAAGGAGAGTTCCTTGCTGTAATGAGTGCCGGTGCGTATGGATTTTCAATGAGTTCAAATTATAATTCAAGGACTAAAGCCGCAGAGGTAATGGTTAATGGAAAAGAATTCTTTATTATCAGAAAAAGGGAAACATATAATGACCTCGCCAGAGGAACAAAAATTCCAGGGTTTTTAAAATGAAACTTCACTTTACCCCGTTAGAAAAAAAGCATAAAGCAATAATTAAAAAGCAAGGCAGAACATTAAATCGCCATAAAAAAATTCTAACGGGGTTTACAAAGATGCATGCGCTCGGCAATGATTTTGTTGTCATTGACAACAGAGTGGCAGGACTCAAGAATATTTCCCGTCTTTCTAAAAAACTCTGTCATAGAAAATTCGGTATAGGGGCAGACCAGCTATTACTGCTTTACAACTCAAGCATAGCGGATTTTAAAATGCGCATATTCAATCCAGACGGCGGGGAAGCAGAGATGTGCGGCAATGGTATCCGCTGTCTTGGAAAGTATATATGGGAAGATAAACTCAAAACTCAAAACTCCCCGGCCTCGCTCAGCGAAGCGGGGCGGGCAAAACTCAAAAATAAATCACTGTCAATTGAAACGCTTTGGGGGATAATACTTTTGGAAAAAAAGGGGGACCTTATCAAAGTTGACATGGGAGAACCGGTATTTGAGGCTAAAAAGATACCCGTCCAAATATCAAAATCCAAAATAATAATTAATTACCCCTTGCAAATCAAGGACAAAACCTTCAAAATCACCTGCGTCTCAATGGGTAATCCCCATGCAGTTATTGTTGTTAAGGACGTTGCATCATTTCCAGTAAGTCTCTACGGCCCAGTTATTGAAAACCACAGGCTTTTCCCAAATAGGACAAATGCTGAATTTATTGAAATCCTTAACCGCAGGAATATAAAGATGCGCGTATGGGAAAGGGGGGCAGGAGAAACAATGGCATGCGGCACAGGGGCATCAGCCTCAGCAGTCGCATCTGTCCTTTTAGGGCTCAGCGACAGAAAAGCCGCCATTCATCTTTCAGGAGGCAAACTCCTGATAGAATGGCCTGCAAAAAACAATCACGTTTATATGACAGGGCCAGCGGTTAAGGTGTTTGAGGGAGCAATTGAGATAAATAAAATTTAAAATGCAAAATTAGCATTTATCAATTTAAAATGATAATTGTTAATTGATAATTATTAATTGAATCCGTGAAGGTAACGTGTCCTATATGTAAAAAAAAGACGGTGTGGGAAGGCAATCCTTTCAGACCGTTTTGCTCTGAAAGATGCAAACTTATAGACCTCGGTGCATGGGCAGCGGAAAAATATAAGATAGCAGAAGAAAAAACTTCGGAAGAAGCAAAAAACAATGAAAGTGGAGGGCAACATGCTTAACATAACCGTCTCAGGGGCTGCAGGCAGAATGGGCAGCCGCATTATCGCGCTTTCAAGGGAGTATGAAAAATTAAAACTCGTCGGTGCAATAGAACGCAAAGACCATAAGTCTATCGGACACGACGTAGGGGAAACTATTGGTCTTGGGAAACTGGGAGTTAACCTTCTTTCTGATATAAGCGGCATCAGGGAAAAAATTGATGTACTTATTGAGTTCTCCAATCCGGAGTCAAGCATTGAACATGTGAAAACAGCTTCCCAAAAGGGCATCTCAATGGTCATCGGCACAACAGGTTTTAATAAAGAGCAGACAGAAGAGATTAAAACCTGCACCTCAAAAATCCCCTGTGTGCTGGCTCCAAATATGAGCATAGGTGTAAATCTCCTTCTGAAAGTTTTAAAAGACATTGCCGGTGTCCTTGGAGACGATTACGACATAGAGATTGTTGAAGCTCATCACAGGCTGAAAAAAGATGCGCCCTCAGGCACAGCACTAAAAATGGCTCAGGTCTTAGCGCAGTCGCTTGACAGAAATCTTGACGACGTTGCAGTTTATGCGAGAAAAGGCATGATTGGTGAGAGGACAAAAAAGGAAATCGGGATACAGACAGTACGTGCCGGCGATATAGTAGGTGAACACACAGTCCTCTTTGGAGGGCTCGGAGAAAGGATTGAAATCACACACCGTGCATCAAGCAGAGACACCTTTGCACGGGGAGCACTAAAAGCAGCACTTTGGGTATCTAAACAGAAACCGGGGTTTTATGATATGCAGGACGTCTTAGGATTGTAATTAATTTGAAATGATAATTGTTGAATGTTAATTGTTAATTGATTATTTTTATTTCAGCAATTTTTTGCTTTTCAATATCGCATCCACAATCACAGGGTCAAACTGAGTTCCTGAGCAAACCTTGAGCTCGGTTAATATCTCGTCTACAGGAAGCCTCGCTCTGTAGGGTCTGTCATGCATCATTGAATCCACGGCATCGGCAATGGCAACAATCCTGGCAGGTACCGGTATCTCCTCTTCCTTAAGACCTTCAGGGTATCCTGTGCCGTCAAATCTCTCGTGATGGTAATAGATTATCTGTGCCGTATCCCCCATAAAAGGGACAGCATTAACAATCCTGGCACCAATTTCAGAGTGTTTCTTCATCTCAATAAATTCCTCTTTCGTAAGAGGACCTTTCTTTCTAAGTATTGCCTCATCAATACCAATCTTGCCTATATCATGAATAATACCTGCCTGCCTTAGTTTATTGCATTCCTCTTTTGGCAGCCCTAAAATCTCAGCTATCAAATAGGACAATCTCGCAACGTTTCCCGAATGGTCAGATGTATAATGGTCCTTAGCGTCTATTGCAAGTATTAAGGCGTTTACAGTCCCTTCATCGTACATCATCATTTTTTCTCTTGCTTTATTTACCTGGCATTCTAAATACTTAGTCTTATCTAACAATTTCTCCCGCTCTGATTTTATAGATATCTGGACACGCTTTTTCTGAAGCCCCCTTTCAACAACATTTATCACATCGCTTTTATCAAAAGGTTTTATAAGGTAATCAAGCGCGCCAAACCGCACCGCGCTTCTGGCTGATTCAAGGCTGGCGTAGGCAGTTAGTAACACAACTTCCGTATCAGGAAATCTCTTTTTAATTTCCTTCAATACTGTTATCCCGTCCATATCAGGCATCCTTATATCAAGCACTACCAGATCCGCATGGTTATGAGCCATAAAATCAAGTCCTTCCGCACCTCCGGCTGCGGTAAAAACACTGTATCTGTCCTTCAGGACCTGCTGGATTGAATACCTCGGTATCAGTTCATCGTCAATTATAAGGATTTTTTCTTTGTCGTCCATTGTTTGTCCCCTTCCCTAAGTTCTTGAATTTCCCTCATAACAGGAATTTTAATTATAAGGATGTTACTCCCATCCTCGCTTTTTATGCTGAGGCTGCCATTGTGCTCCTCAACAATTTTATGGCTGATAGGGATGTTTAACTCGGTACCAAGGTTATCAATATTCAAAAGGGGCTTAAAGATGCCCTGTTTCTCTTCATCTGTAAACTCTTTGCCTTTATATCTTATTAATATTTCCACATATGGACTATCGCCCGTTTCTGTTTCTGCGCTAAGTGTAATAACGGTGTCATCCGGGTTTTTGTCAACAGCACTGAGAACGAGATAACAAATAGCCTTTGCAAGAATTTTTTTGTCGGCATTAATAAACACAGGGCTGTCAAGGTTCTGTTTCAAAAACCTGTGCGAAGACGGCAAAGTCTTTTCAATATAGTCTGAAGACTCATCAATAATAAGATTTACATCCTCTTTATTAAAGTTATACTCCGGCTTACTTGAGAAAATCACAAGCTTGTCAATAAGGCTGTCAAGCTTATGAATTGCCTGAAAAACCACTGTTGTATAAAAATTATTAAGCTCTTCGTCCTTGTATTTATCATTAAGCAGCTGGGTGTAAGTGTAAATTGAAGTCATAGGGTTTCTTACCTCATGGGCAATTTTAGCCATAAGGTTATTCACGGCCTCAAGCCTCTCCATCCTCCTTCTCTGTTCTTCAAGCCGCTTAGAATCAGACAGGTCTGTGAAGACAATCCCTGCGCCGATAGGGTTCTGATTTTCATCCAGCAGCCTGTAGCTGTTTATGCCGAGAGGCAGCTTTTCTGCACGTATCTCAACTTCATAGCGTTTATACGACATACCTGCAACCATTGTCTCATAGAGCATGTCTCCCAATGGGGAGGGCAGACTCCTTAAATCAATGCCTACCATCTCTGAAGACTCCAAATTCAGTATTTCTGATGCCTTCTGGTTGAAGACAGTAATCTTCTCATCCTTGTCAATTGCAATCACGCCGCTGGTCATGCTGGAAAGGATATTTTTCGTAAATTCCTTCTGGTACCATATCTGATGATATAAATCTATATCCTTCACTGCTGCAGCAAGATAATTACAGAGGACATATATTATCTCAAGCTCTTCACTGTAAAACGGTTCTTCCGTAATTTTATTGTCTATGTTGAAGATGCCTATCAGTTTCCCCTTATGTATCATGGGAAACGAAAATGTACACTGCAAGAGTTCCATCTCTGACTTAATATTTATAGAAGCCGTGTCCGTGGGGTTCAAAGGCTTATGCCTTATCCTGCCGGTCTTTGCAAGCCATACTGCAAGCGCGCTGTCTTTCTTCAATCTCAGATTATCGGCAATATAGGGGTCAACGCCAAAATGAGTCTTAACATAAAACCCCTCCTTATCCCTGAGCATAACCGACATCTTGCTTACGCGGGTAATTTCCGAAACTGAATCCATAAAATGATTAAAGAGTTTTCGCATATCAAAACTTACAGTCAGCATCTTGGCAAAATTAACTAATGCCTTTTTCTGCAGGAACATTCCTGTGCCGAAGGCGTCTTTAACCTGAAATATTCCCTGTTTATGCTGACCGTGCGCCGGCGGCAGTCCTGTCTGAGCCATTTCCTGATTTGAACCTGCTGCTGTGTATGATTCCTTTGACTCTCTGATCATATTCATGACATTCTTAAATTTCTGCCTTTCAAGGGCGCGTTCCACAACCAGAGAAAGCTCTGTACGCACAGATTCAACCTCAACGCAATCATAAACGCACCTGGGCATATTTTCTAAGGTGAACCTGTCCGGTTTCTCAGACGTAATAAGGATAACCGTGTCATTGTCAAGTTTATTTAATAAATCTGCGGATTGAGACATGCCGTGTGAGACTGTATCTATAACAAGCAGGTTAATAGGGATATTGGTATGAAGGTCTTCAAACTCCTCCGCAGTCTTCAAGGGATAGACCGTATACCTTTTCAAGGAGACTTTTACCTCGTTTATGACTGCCTCGCCTCTATTACTAATCAGTGCTATAAGTTCCATACGCTTTATTCATTAATATAGGACACGGATTTCCACAGATATACACAGATATTTCTTTTTATTAATTAAAAATCTGTGTTCATCTGTGTCCGAATATGCATTCTAACTTTTTATTGGCAAAGTAACTGTAAAAGTTGTCTCTTCTTTTAATTTGCTCGCTACTGCTATCTTAC
>JACROO010000004.1 GCA_016214355.1 Nitrospirota bacterium
AATCAACGGCATTAGTCCTGAGTTCATTTAAGATTTCTTCACTGCTTTGATTTTTCTTAGGCATACCGTAAAAAGAGACCGTGGAGTTAAAATTATTTCTTAAATCATAGACCACCTGCAGTGTATCACCCCATTTGTCATCTGAGGCAATATTGCCCTGCATGCTATAGGTCTTTTTCAATTCAGCAGATAAGGCATAGAGCCTCTTTCCCCGCGTAGATTTCTGTTCCAGTATCGGGCCTGCGGGCAAAATAATGAAGGAGAGCGCCACCAGCACAGTCAGTACATTTTTCCTCAGGCTGCTGCTAAAAAACTCATTCCGAAACAGCAGGGTAAGCACCTGTCCTGCCATAAGCAGCAGCAGGACGTTATCAAGCCAGAAATATCTGACATTGTGAAGGTGGACGATAAATAAGGTTAACCCCGAAGAATACAAAAGAAGGGTTGCAAACGGGTAAAGTATATCACAGCGTCTGATAAGTTTATTAAGCGGCTGTAAGCAAAGCAATACGTATGCAATGAGGACGGGGATTGATAAAAATGAAAAAAATTTCGTGAACACAATCTGGAGTATTTTAGAAACATTTTTCAGCATATATTTTATCAGGTACGCGGGGTCGCTCCAGAGCGTTGCCTTATCCATCATTAATTTTCTTGAAACAAACGAAGGGTCATCCCATGCGCTAAGCGCAGTTGCGTAAGCAGGCTTTAAAAGCCCTGCCCAGTAAACAGGGTCGTCTCTCTCGGGCCCGTAAAACTCGGGGACGGCGCGGTTGTCAGGTCCTACAAGCCTGACAACATAATCGCCCACTGTCCCCAACGTGAAATAATTATATTTAATGCTTATAGTCGCAACCCACAAACCGCTGATGACACAAAAAACCGCCATGCCGGCGAGTGCATTCCTGACAATATTTTTTCTCGCCGATTCTGCAGTGTCCCTGAAATAATGAAACACATTCATCAGGAAAAAATGGGAGAAGAAAAAAGGGAAAGCATATTGCTTGCTGAAATAGGCAAGCGCGCCCAGTATGCCGCAATAAACGCCGTTGCGCAGCCTCTGGGGATAATTTTCCCCGAAGATGATATTCAGATAAAAAATATAAAAACACAGGATTAATAAATCAGTAAAGACAATTGTTGTATAGCTGAGGACTATCAGGACAAATACAGCAAGCAGTATATTTCTTATTCCCTCGCTGATGTCAAATTTATAAGACAGCGCCCTTACGCCGATTATGACAAAAAAACCTGCAATTAAATTTACCGCTTTTGCGGTAATAAGGGGAGTTATTCCTAATTTTATAAAAGCCAGGAAGTCATGGGGGGCCAGAAACCGTTAACCGCATCCTTGAAATTGCCTCCTGCGTACTGATAGGCAGACATAAAATATCCTATTATGTTTGCATTTAATCCCTCGTAGCGGTTGCGCCACAACAGAAAAATGCCTGCTGTTAAATATATTAGAAGAAATATTGCAAACCAGGACCCGGGCTTATAAGTACCTTTTTCCATAATTTAACGTTATCCCTTTCCTTTCGCAATTAAAAGTCGCATAATATCAGATAAGAGATTAAATATCAATTTAAAGACGCTCCAAAACCGGCTAATTTTATCCCCAGAGACTCTACCTTCTTTTTGACCTCCTCATCGCAGAGGGCTTCTAACTCCTTATCCCAGTTATAATTCCAGGGATGCAGGTCAAGTAATTCTGCATCTACATATCCCGGATGACACATAAGTTCAGTTACGCCAGGCTTAATGTGTCCTAAGACCTCTATTAGATTTTTTCTTGAAAGTCTCCCGCTGATAAATAATCCCTCAAAAAAATCTGTCGTGCGCAGGCCGTAATTTAATATTTTATGCCTCGCAGTTCTGGCAAGGGCAACGAGAAAGAGCTTTGCAACGGCATTGAAAGAAAACCTATCCCTCAAAGAAATAACAGGTTCAACCGGAATCCGTATAAATTTTATACCGTATTGTTTCATCAGCCTTATAACCACATCAATAATGCCTGGAAACATATGGACATGATTGTGACTATTGACATGCGTTGGTTTTAAGCCGGCGCCAAGAAACTTTTCAATCTGGGCACGGAGCTCAGTTTCAATATCGTTTAAAGAAATTTTAGAACAAAAATATTTTAAAGAAAAATTTATATAATTTTTTGGAAAATAACCCTCTTTATTTATCAGGCTCTGCACCTGACTGCCTTCGGATACAGGTTTACCCTCCATAAGCGTCAGATGGATGCCAACATCCAGATTGTTTTCTTTTGTCAGCCTGACGGCTTCTTTAAAAGCCTTTCCATTTGTCAGGATTGAAGCGCTTGTTACTATTCCTTCTCTGAAACATCTCACAATACCCTGATTTACAGACTGTGTAAGTCCAAAATCATCAGCATTTACTATTAGAATCTTTGAGATAGAGGGCATATTGGAAATGTCTAAAGATTTACTTTTTCTTCAATTATATAGTGCGGCCTGCCTTTGACTTCATCAAATATAGCGCCGATATATTCGCCTATGATGCCGAGAAAGATGAGCTGAAACCCGCTGAACATTGATATAAGGATAGCTAAAGTAGTAAAGCCTGAAGGGATTGTCTCATCAGTAAAGTATTCAATAAAGGCGTAAATAGACTGAATAATGCCAAATAACGCAAAAATAAAACCAACAGCTACGGCTGCCTGCAGCGGTCTCTTGCTGAAAGAAATTATACCCTGAATGCCAAATTTAAACAGACGGGGGGTTGAATACTTACTTTTCCCGGAGGTCCTCACTCCTGCATGGAAAGGTATCAGGATGCTTTTAAACCCAACCCATGCAAAGAGTCCGCGCAGAAACAGATTCCGTTCTCTTATCTGTTTCTGGAACACCTCCGCAACCCCGCGTGATATCAGCCAGAAATCGGCTGCATTCGGGCTTATCGGTATAGTTGAGAGGTAATTTAACAACCTATAAAAAAAATTTGAACTAAACTGTCTGAGGAATCCAATGTCTGAGGAAAATTCTCTTGCCGTATAAATTCTCTTGCCGTATAAACTATATCATAGCCCTTCTCAAATGATTCCAGCATCTTCAGGATTAGATGGGGAGGGTGCTGCATATCGCTGTCCATCATGATAACCGCATCAGAGAAGCTGTGGTCAATGCCTGCAAGCAAAGACATCTGATGTCCGAATCTTGAAGAAAGCGCAATAATTTGAACTGTCTTATCTTTCTCAGCAATATCCTTGAGGATATTCAGGGTAGCATCTGTGCTTGAGTCAACGATAAACAGAATTTTTGACTCGTAACGGTGAGCTAAATCCGCCAGTGTCTTTTTCAGCTCACCGTAAAAAAAACTTATTATTTCTTCTTCATTATATACAGGACAGATTATTGTTAGGGTCTTCATTTTTTCTCACCCTCTTTACTCCGAAGCAGAGCTTCAAGGAATTCTTCTGATTAAAGTTACTACATTATGACGTAATTAATCAATTGCCGCGCTGAAGCTCATTTATCCTCTGAGCTAAAAAACCGCTTAATATTGGCGCACCCTTACCGTTTAAATGATATATATCCAGAAACATATCGTTCTCATTAAAAAGATGCTGTGAGTTTACGGCAATTAAATCAGGATAGTCTTTTTTCAGGGAATCAACAAACTCGTTATACCTATCCATATAACTATAATTTTTTACTACACTATACAGATATGGAGCTATCGGCGGGATGTGATATATGACTTTTATTTTATGTTCTTTCGCAAGGTCCAGCATTTTCCTTAAATATTTATAAGAAAACTCTGATATCACAAATTTATTGAGGTCAGTATACTGAAAAAACTTATCATACCCGCTCTCCCTTGATTCCTTCGGGTAAGACTCATTAATTCTCTCAGGATAATATCCTTTATCAAGATAAAACTGCTCAGTAAATTTGTTAAGTTGTACTCTGTCCGGCATCTCAAAAGAAAAGGGATTTCTGATAAATTCCTTAAAACGCCCCTGGTGCTTTAATGAAGGCAGGAGAAATTTTATTCCCTGCACTACACCAAATTCTTCAATAAATGCCCTCACATTGCCCTTTCTAATGTCTGACAAATCGGTCAGTATGTTTGAAGAATCCCAAAAAGATTTGGTTATAGGATATGTGTAAAAGGGGCTGAAGCCGACAATTATGTATTTGGGCTTTATGTCGTGTGCCTCAATATAGTTTCTGAACATCCAGTATGAGCCCATTACTCCCTGTCGTCCAAAGGTCGAAAAATTAAAGCAGGAACGCCCTGTCTTCTCTTCAATTATCCGTGGTATGATACTGACATGACTATGAGAATCCCCTAATATGATAATATCAAATTTATTCTCTCTGGATTGAGAAAGCTCATTTTTTATTTTCATCCTTAATCCTTCAAAAGGCGTAGCAATCCCCTGGACGTGGGGAGAATAAAAATAGGCATCAAAATAGGCATTGGCGAATTCAAAGATAGATATAAACAAAAAGGCGATTAAAACCCCGCCCGGCAGTTTCTTAAAACTGGGCATAAATAAACTCCTGTCCTCCCTCAACTCCGTAAATCATTAAAAGATAAAAACAGATAAAATACAATGCAGCCCTCGCAAGAGGATTCCACCTAAACATAATCATCGTATTATTTTTCCTGAACTGGATAATCTCAAGACCCACCAAAATCCATATCAAAAATATAATCTTTGACACAGCCCCCATCTTAATGTCAGATATTTTAAAATTAGAAATCACACTATACAGCATATTGAATATCTGCTCCAGAGACTGTATCCTGAAAATCAAAAAGCCTATGGCTGTTAAATGGAACATGAAGACAATCCTTGCAATCAACCATACATTCTGACCAAGCCGGCCTTGAGGGTTTATGGATTTTTGCAGTTTCGGCTGAATATATTGATAAATCACCAGAAGAGTGCCTTCAAAAAAAAAAAAAACTATATAATTCCATCCTGCACCGTGCCAGAGCCCCAGCAATGTCATGGTTATAAATAAAGACAGATACAATCTAAGGTTCCCCTTAACCTTCATATTCCTGAGGCTGACAAACAGAGGCGTAAAAAGATAATCCCTGACCCATGTGCTCAGGCTGATATGCCATCTCCTCCAGAAATCTGCAATACTTGTAGAAAATAGCGGCAGATTGAAATTAATCATCATATCAAACCCCATAATCTTTGCAAACCCAATCGCCAAGAACCAGCAGCGAAAACAGGAACAACGATTTTTGACAGATTATCAGCAATAAAGACTTTTAGATACAGTCCCCAGAATAGCAGATATGCGCCTTCATAAAATTTATCAAGGGTAAGCTTTCTCGGAGATAGAATCTGCGGCAGAAGGCTTTTTGCCCTGTCAATAGGCCCTGATAAAAGCGCAGGAAAAAACGCCAGGAAAAGGGCATAATCCAGAAAATTTCTTGTGGGCTTCATCTGCCCCCAGTAAATCTCAATCGTATAACTCATCGTCTTAAATGTATAGAAAGAGATCCCCACCGGCAGGATGATGTGGAAAAAACGGGGTTCAATGGAAAGACCAAAGAAGTTCAATAAGACCTGCAGGTTATAGGCAAAGAAATTAAAATACTTGAAAAATCCCAGAATAGATAAGTTACTGCATATGCTGACGAATAAAAAGCCAGAAGCAGTATCCTGTTCTGCCACCTGCGGCTGAGCAGGAGGTATAAACTGTAAACGATTACAAAAAATAAGACAAATTGTACGGAATTAAATACCATATTTTTTATAAAAATTGCCCTGTAAATTTATATAAGTATATCATAGCAGACTCGATTTCAGTATCCAAAATAAAATCAATACTGAATCAAGTCCTGAACAATAAAAACTGTGATGTTCAACTTGACACTATAAAGAAGAAACAGTTATATTTTGACAGAATGAGCAGAGAACAAAAGAAATGCATATGAAAGAAGAACTGAGGAAGTTTATTGTTGACAACTTCAAATTTGGAAAAGGAACCATAGATGATGACGAATCCTTGTTTGAATCAGGCATAATAGATTCCCTCGGGAGGGTCAAACTGCTCGCATTTATAGATGAAACGTTAAATGTCCCTCTGGATATGCGTGACATCACCATTGACAATTTCAGCACTTTAAACCAGATGGCAGAAACCATAGAGAATAAAGTCCGTAATTCCTGATATAGAAAACATTATTAAAATGCCTGAACTATTGCACAACCTCCTAACAGAGAGCGCCGGAAAATATGCGGATAAAGCTGCCGTCACCTCAAGGGGCAAAGAAATAACCTACGGCGACCTCAATGCCTTAAGCAATCAATTATCCCTTGGTCTTGACAGCAGAAATGTCAGGACAGGCGACCGCATAGGGATTTATCTCCACAAATCTATTGATGCCGTCACCGCAATATTTGGCATCCTGAAGTCAGGTGCATGTTATGTCCCACTTGACCCTATGTCACCCGTGGAAAGGCAGATTTTGATTGTCAATGACTGCTCGCTTGAATATCTGATTACCTCATCAAAGAAACTCCCTGATGTGCGTCAGATATTACAAAGCGCCAGCTCCCTGAAATATATCTTTGTCATAGATATCGCTAAAGAGGAATGTCAGGAACAGATTTCAGGTGTTAACATTATATTTAAAGATGAGATATTCAAAACGCCGGGAACTTCCATGGAGCAGCCGCAAAAACAGGTAACAGAGAGTAATCTGGCATATATACTTTATACCTCAGGCTCAACCGGTCAGCCCAAGGGGGTGATGATTCCACATAAGGCGGCACTTGCATTTGTAAACTGGGCATGGAAATGTTTTAATGTAAATAGTGATGATATTGTATCATCCCACGCCCCATTTCATTTTGACCTTTCCATTTTTGATATCTTTGCGGCAGTCAAGGCTGGCGCAACCATCTGTATAGTCCCCCATGAATTATCCTCTTTCCCAAGATCTCTATCAGATTTTATTGAAAAACAAAAGATAAGCACATGGTATTCTGTGCCTTCAATACTGACCCAGCTTGTTTTATACGGCAATCTTGAACAAAAAAACCTGTCTTCTCTGCGGCAGGTTCTCTTTGCAGGCGAGGTATTCCCTTCAAAGTATCTGCGGAGGCTTATGGAGCTGATACCTCATGCAAAATACTATAATCTATACGGACCGACCGAAACAAATGTGATTACATATTATCATGTAGCAGAACTGCCGGATGTAAATACATCTATACCAATCGGGGTACCATGCGACGGGGTAAAAACATACATAGTCAATAAATCGGGTGCGATTGTCAAAAACGGAGAAATGGGGGAGCTGTATGTCTCTGCCCCTACCCTTATGGACGGCTACTGGAAAGATTCTAAAAAAACAGAGAGTGTTCTGTTCAAGAATCCCTCTTCTTTCCTTCCTTCAGCAAATGAAACAATATATAAAACAGGCGACCTTGTGAACTATAATCAAAACGGAGTGCTGGAATATCATGGCAGGGGTGATGCCATGATAAAAAGCAGAGGATACCGTATTGAACTCGGCGAGATTGAGACTGCGTTGTTATCGCACCCCGACATCAACGAAGCGGCTGTGTTAGGCATCCCGCATGATGAAATAGGGACATGGATTAAAGCGTTTGTTGCTTCTAAAAAAGATAGTGCCATTTCAGAGAAAGCGGTTCAGCACTTCTGCTCCCAAAAACTACCTCACTATATGGTACCGGAGGCAGTCGCCATCACCGACAGCCTTCCAAAAACTTCAACCGGCAAAATAGACCGTAAAAAACTTGAAAAAGAAAGCATATGAAAAAATTCCTCTCGGGTTCGGATTAATCTATTGAAATCACTAATCATAGGAATAACAGGATGCCTGGGCAGTTATTTAGCTGAACACCTATTGCAAAAGGGCTATGAGGTTTCTGGAACGAAAAGAGACATAGACCCGGTTGATAATATAAAACATGTTTCAGACAGGATTAAGGTCTTTGATGCTGATATTAATGATAAAAAATCCATTATCAAGGCAGTAAAACAGAGCAATCCAGACCTGATTTATTTTCTCGCCTCAGCAAATCGTTTAGACAGTCTTAAAAATATTTACAGGACAAATGTTGAGGGGACAATAAATTTCTTTGAGTGTCTAACCGCACTCTCCTGCAGTGCACGTATCATCATGACAAGTTCAAGCGCTGTCTATGGACTTCAGAAGGGCATCAAACCTTTAATCGAGACTGATAAGCTCCTTCCCTCAAATCATTATGGTTTAAGCAAGGTCTTTCAGGAAGAAATAGCAGATTATTACGGCAGAAATTACAATCTAAATGTTATTATTATTAGACCCTTTAATTTTACGGGTCCCCGTGAAAATCCCTTTTTAGTGTGCACTGACTTTGCGCGGCAGATTGTTGATATTGAAAATGGTAAAAAAGAACCAGTTATCAGAGTTGGCGATTTAAGCGCAGAAAGAGATTTAACAGATGTACGGGATACTGCAAGGGGATATGTGCTCCTATCAGAAAAGGGCGTAAAGGGAGAAGTCTATAATATATGTTCGGGCACAGCGTATTCAATCCGGATGATACTTGAAAAATTATTGTCAATGAGTACAGTTAATATCAGGATTGAAGTTGAGACAGATAAAATCAGGACAGGAGAGGCAAAAGTACACTTTGGCGATAATTCCAAGATATTCTCTTTAACAGGATGGAAACCTGAGATACCTTTAGATAAAACATTGGAGGATATTTTAAGTTATAATAGAGAACAGGCAAAAAAAAGAGAAAAACCATAAAAACATTTAACCACAGAGTACTCAGAGTTAAAAAGATAAAAGATTACGATTTATATTCTTATTTTCTCAGTGCCCTCTGTGGTTAAAAAACTAAACAATAAAAAATGAATTGGCGGAGGGAATTGTTTTCCATCTTGCAGCCCTTATCGGAATCCCTTACAGCTATGTCCATCCTATAAACTATGTCCAGACCAATGTCGTTGGCACATCATATCTGCTGAGTGCATGCCTTGAAGAAAATATAGAAAAATTTGTTCACACGTCTACCAGTGAGGTCTACGGCACAGCAAGATACGTCCCCATAGATGAAGAACACCCCCTGCAAGGACAATCACCCTACTCTGCCAGCAAAATTGCTGCCGATAAAATGGCTGAGAGTTTCTTCTGTGCCTTTAAAATGCCTGTGGCTGTCATACGTCCCTTTAACACATATGGTCCCAGACAGCCTTCAAGGGCCGTAATCCCGACTATTATTTCTCAGGTGTTAAAATCAAATAAGGTCAGCTTGGGTTCTCTGACTCCCACCAGAGACATGAACTATGTAGAAGATACCGTTGAGGGCTTTATTAAAGTTGCCGAGGTTCCCGAGTCTTCAGGTGAAGTAATAAACATAGGTTCTTCAAAGGAAATCTCTATTGGGGCATTAGCACAAAAAATATTTACACTCCTTGGGAAA
>JACROO010000141.1 GCA_016214355.1 Nitrospirota bacterium
AGCTTGCGGCGGATAATGTTGTATTCAGGCCTATCGGAAGCATTGAAAAATTTCCCACAGCCATCCAAAAACTATTAAGAGATTTTGAGGAGCACACCCGGCAGAATACAGGTCTTCTTCTTACAGGCGCACTTAGCTACAGCGGCAGGGAAGAAATCATCAGGGCAGTAAAAAACATGCTGAGAAACGGAACAAAACCGGAGGAGATTAACGAAAAGACCATTGAAAATCATTTATACACGTCGGGCATCCCGGCGCCTGACCTGATAATTCGTACAAGCGGAGAACAGAGGCTGAGCAACTTTCTGCTCTGGCAGTCTGCATACTCAGAGCTTTATTTTACAGAGACGCTGTGGCCTGATTTTGGAAAAAATGAATTTACTTCCGCAATCATCACATATCAAAAGAGAGAAAGGAGATTTGGTGCGATTCCGGATAAAGAGTAGTAGCCGCAACCTTTAGGTTGCGATATTTTTGCGATAATTTTACGCAGGCTAAAGCCTGCGGCTACGGGGAGGATTTTGAATAATTCTAAAAGACTCAAAGTTGCGGGGATTGTTCTGCCGGCATTAGTACTTTATATTTATTTTCTGCCGCCGTTTCCTTTCTTTTTAGCCCTCTTGTTATGTGTTTGCGTACTTGCCATGCGCGAATTTTATGTTATGTACAGGGTTCCGCAAAGACTTCATCTGCCGGCAATAGTCATTGGCGCTGCATTATTTTATGTCTCCTGCCGCCACACCTACTATTTAATAGATGCCATTTTCTTAAGCCTGTGCCTGCTGTTTATATTAAGGCTTATACTTGTTGATACGCCGTCAGGGAGCATGAAAGAGGTTGGCCCCCTGTGTGTCGGATTTTTTTATATATCAGGGTTTTTAAGTTTTCAGTGGTTTTTAAGGGAAATCATATC
This sequence comes from Nitrospirota bacterium, assembly GCA_016214355.1. GTDB lineage: Bacteria > Nitrospirota > Thermodesulfovibrionia > UBA6902 > DSMQ01 > JACROO01. The sequence continues at coordinate 914 of JACROO010000141.1, forward strand.
AGGCACAGAGTATTTATTTCTCCTTTATACATCTGTATGGCTGGCAGATACTGCGGCTTACTATGCCGGCACGTATTTCGGAAAAAACAAACTCTATCCTGCTGTAAGCCCCAACAAAACACTTGAGGGCGCCTTTGGAAGCATATTAGGAGGTGCTGCAGGGGCATTAATAATAAAGCTTCTCTTCAGCATCTACAGCCTTACATTCATGACAACAATTGTAATTGGTATAATCTTGGGCATAGCCGCTGTAACAGGTGATTTAATAGAATCAATGTTTAAACGGGACGCAGGCATAAAGGATTCAAGCGGCCTTATCCCCGGGCACGGCGGCATACTTGATAAAATTGACAGCCTTCTTATCTCCGCTCCTGTTCTATATCTCCTGTTAAGGAGTATTTGATTAGTCTATGGCCACTGAAAAGGCAAAACATCTAAAGAGAATTTCTATCTTAGGTTCAACAGGCTCTATAGGAAAGAATACACTTAAAGTTATCAGCCGCTACCCTGATAGATTCAGGGTCGTCGGCATTGCCGCAGGCAGCAATATTCAGGTATTGGAATCACAAATTCTCACTTACAGACCGGAAGTAGTTGCCGTTTTTGATGAGCCTGCTGCCGCAAGACTCAGGAAGAAAAATCTTCCGGTTGAGATCCTGACTGGTGAAAAAGGGCTTATAGAAGTCGCAACCCTTAAACAAGCTGACATGATTGTCTCTGCAATAGTAGGTTCAGCAGGACTTATGCCGACATTTGCCGCCGTAAAGGCAGGGAAAGACGTAGCGCTGGCGACAAAAGAGGCGCTTGTAATGGCAGGCGAAATGATTATGGCGGAGGCGTTAAAAAGAGGGGTAAAAATAATCCCTGTGGACAGTGAACACAGCGCAGTGTTTCAGTGCATTAACGGGAGGGTACGGGAAGAGATTCAAAAAATTATCCTGACGGCATCAGGCGGCCCGTTCCTCAGAAAAAAACTTTCAGAACTTAAAAAAGCCGCACCTGAGGATGCGTTAAGGCACCCCAACTGGTTTATGGGGAAAAAAATTACAATAGATTCAGCAACGCTTATGAACAAAGGGCTTGAGGTAATAGAGGCGCATCACCTTTTTGGCATGCCCGTTCATAAAATAGATGTAGTGCTTCATCCTCAGAGTATAATTCATTCCATGGTTGAGTTTATTGACGGCAGTGTCATGGCGCAGATGTCGGTGCCTGATATGAAAGGGCCTATATGTTATGCCCTTTCGTATCCGCAGAGATTTAAAAAAGTACTGCCATCGCTGAATATGTCAAAGGTCAGAGGTCTTACATTTGAAAAACCTGATAAGAAAAGGTATCCATGCCTTGGACTTGCATATGAGGCGCTGAAAGCAGGCGGGACAATGCCCTCGGTGCTTAATGCCGCTAATGAGGTTGCCGTAGAGGCTTTTTTGAATAAAAAAATATTTTTTACCGAAATTTATAATATAGTTGCCCTTACAATGCAAAAACATAAGGTTTCAAAATGTGTGAATATAGATGACGCCCTTAAGGCATCAGAGTGGGCGAAAGAGAAGGCAAAAAACCTGATAAGTAAGAACTGAAAACTAAAAACTGAGAAGTGAGAGGTATGGAAATTAAAGAACGGAGAATTAATATATGACATTTTTCTGGGCAATAGTCTTGTTAGGCACACTGATATTTGTTCATGAGTTAGGGCATTTTATCTTTGCCAAACTCAGCGGCGTAAGGGTCCTGAAATTTTCCCTCGGCTTTGGCCCAAAACTCTTCGGTAAAAAAGTCGGGGATACCGAGTATATGGTCTCAGCAGTACCGCTTGGCGGTTATGTGAAGATGTTAGGCGAAGAACCTGGCGAGGCACTAAATGAAGAAGATAAGGCAGTGGCATATAACCAGCAGCCTGTTATAAAGAAAATGGGCATTGTCCTTGCAGGGCCGGTTTTCAATCTGATTTTTGCACTTCTGCTTTTTGTTGTTATGTTTTTTGCAGGAATGCCCGTATTAACCCCTGAGATCGGAGAGGTAATAAAAGATTCACCTGCCGAGAGGGCAGGCATCATAAAGGGAGATAAAATTATTGGTGTCAATAACACAGATATAATCCAGTGGGGCGAACTGAGCGATATAATCCATAACAGCCCCGGCAGGAATATAACTCTCAAAATTAAAAGGGCAGAAAAGGTTTTTGCCATTGAAGTAACACCGGAAAAGAAAAAGGCGCCTAATATCTTTGGTGAAGAAAAAGAAATAGGCATCATTGGCATTGCACCGTCAGGTAAGACGTTCATCAAAAGAGAGCCCTTATTTGAATCGGTCATAAATGCTTCGCAGAAAACATGGGAGATAATAATACTTACTGTTCTGGGCATTGTTAAGCTTATACAGAGGGTTATCCCCGCCAATACCATCGGCGGACCGATACTGATACTTCAGATGGCAGGGAAACAGGCGTCCACAGGTTTTCTTGATTTTTTTGTCTTTATGGCAATAATCAGCATAAACCTTGGTGTGCTGAATCTCCTGCCTATACCGGTTCTTGACGGAGGGCATATACTGTTTTTATCCGTAGAGGCCGTCCGGGGCAAGCCCTTAAAAGAAAAAACCATGCTGTTAGCACAGAAGATCGGAATCTCCGTAATAATTGCCATCATGGCGTTTGCCCTGTATAACGACATCTTGAGGCTGATAACAGGAGAGATGCCGTGACCCGCGCCTATGGGAAAAAACCTGCGTCTATAAAGAAACAGATATCAGCAGGCGGTGTTATATTTAAAAATGCAGGCAATGATATTGATGTCGTACTCGTTGCTGTAAAAAATAAGACCCGTTGGTGCCTGCCAAAAGGGCTTATTGATAAGGATGAGAAAGCAGAGTTTACCGCCTTAAGGGAGGTAAAAGAAGAGACAGGACTTTCAGGGGAACTTATTGATAAGATAGGCGACATCTCTTACTGGTATTTTCTGAAAAATGAAAATACAAGACTCCATAAGACTGTGCATTTTTATCTCATGAAATATAAAAGCGGAAACACAGATGACCATGACCACGAAGTAGATGATGCCGTGTGGTTTCCAATAAAAGAGGCTCTTAAGAAAATAACTTTTAAAGGAGAGCGCTATATCTTGCAGAAGGCAGGGGAAATGATAGAGAAAAGGGAAATTCTAAGATGAACATTACTCAGAAGCTCATCGCATCGCATCTTGTCTCGGGCAGGATGGAGCCCGGGCAGGAGATTGCGATATCCATTGACCA
>JACROO010000145.1 GCA_016214355.1 Nitrospirota bacterium
AGTATCGCATGTTCCACTCCACCGATATATTGGTCAACCGGAAGCCATTTATTTACCGTCTCTGTATCAAAGGGTCTAGATTTATCTTTAGGCGATAGATAGCGCAGATAATACCAGCTCGAATCAACGAAGGTATCCATCGTATCTATCTCTCGTCTGGCATATCTATTACATTTAGGACAAGTTGTATTTAAAAATTCGCTTACTTCTTTCAGTGGAGATTCGCCGGTGGGTTTAAATCTCACCTTTTCAGGAAGCAGAACCGGCAATTCTTTCTCTGGGACAGGGACTATCCCGCAATCATCACAGTAAATAATGGGTATGGGTGCGCCCCAATACCTCTGGCGCGAGATGAGCCAATCTCTCAATTTGTAGTGTATTGCTCGACGACCGGAAGAATGCTTTTCCATATAGTCGGCAATCGCACCACTCGCCTCTCGATTAGCTAATCCGTTAAACTCACCCGAATTTATCATCACGCCCTCACCCTCATAGGCGCAATTAGCCAATGGAGATTCTGGGTTATGGACTACCTCTTTAATGGGTAGATTATATTTCTTAGCAAACTCAAAGTCCCTCTGGTCGTGTGCAGGCACAGCCATAATGCAACCTGTGCCATATTCCATTAAAACATAATTAGCGACCCAAAGGGGAAGCTTTTCATTGTTCATTGGATTTGTTACATATCTACCTGTAAATATTCCTTTCTTTTCTACTTCTATTGCCTGGCGCTCAAGCTTGCTTTGTGAACGGACATCTTGGATAAATGAAGTAATCTCATCTCTATTCTTTGCCTCCTTTATTAAAGTTTCAATTTCGGGATGCTCGGGGGATAATAGACAAAAGGTTGCCCCGAAGATTGTATCCACTCTGGTAGTGAAACATTTTAAAACCAAATTACTATTAAGGACGGGAAAGTCTATCTCTACCCCATCGCTTTTCCCAATCCAATTCCTCTGCATCAATTTAACCCGCTGGGGCCATTCATCCAGAAGTTCTAAGTCATCCAATAGTCTCATGTCATATTCGGTTATCTTAAAGAACCACTGTTCTAACTCTTTCTCGATTACCTTAGTATCGCATCTCTCGCAGGCTCCTGCGATGACCTGTTCGTTGGCTAAGACCGTCTGGCAAGATGGACACCAGTTTACCGCTGCCCTCTTTTTATAAGCAAGACCTTTCTGAAAGAGTTTCAAGAAGAGCCACTGCGTCCATTTATAATAATCAGGAAGGCAGGCGGTTACCTCCCTGTCCCAATCGTAGCAGACACCCCAGCTGTGTAACTGTTGTTTTATCCTGCGGATATTCCTCAATGTCCATTCCTTAGGATGGATGTTTTGTTTTATGGCTGCATTTTCTGCAGGAAGACCAAAGGCATCCCAACCCATAGGCGTAAGCACGTTAAACCCTCGCATGAGCTTATAGCGGGCTACACAATCACCAATAATATAGTTTCGACCATGGCCCACATGGAGTTCTGAAGATGGGTAGGGAAACATCATCAGGCAGTAGAACTTAGGCTTAGTAGAACGAACTTTCATCTTAAATAGACCCATTTTATTCCAATGAGCTTGCCATTTCGACTCAATTTCTCTAAAGGGATAACCTTCACTCATACAAATACCTCATAGTAAATCTTCTTAACCTTAGCTAAATTCATCGGGTCATCCTGCGGACTCTTCTTAGGGGTCTCTAAGATAAAAGGCAGACGTTTTAGTTTGGGATGATGGAGAATTGCTCTAAAACCCTCTTCGCCTATCCCTCCTTTACCGATATGTTCATGTCTATCGAGGTGCGAGCCAAGAGGCGCATTACAATCGTTGATGTGAATTAATCTTAACCTTTCCAATCCAATCAAATCGTCGAGCTCATTTAAGGTATCCTTCAGTCCTTTCTCGGTAGCTAAATTATATCCTGCAGCATAGGCGTGGCAGGTATCCAAACAAAGGCCTATTCTCTGTTTGTCCTGGACTCTCTCAATAATCCTCTTATGATGTTGGAACTTATATCCCAGCCAATAGCCACTTCCCGCAGTATTCTCAAGTAGAATTAGACAATTCGGTTTAGATTCACTTATAATTATATTTAGGGCTTCTGATAATCTCTTTAATCCTGCCTCTTCTCCTGATTTCATATGGCTGCCTGTGTGAGTAACAAAATAATCCGCCTCTAATAAATCTGCTTCTTTCACGTCCTCGATATAGGTACGTATCGAATTCCGATATAAATATTTTTTAGGGGAAGCGAGATTCACGACATAAGGTATATGAATAGAAAGAGGAGATATCTTTGCCTCTTTTCTCCTTCTCTTAAACTCTTTTATATCGCGAGGGTCTAAATCGGACAACCTCCATCCCCTGGGATTACGGCTGAAGATCTGCATCGCCGAACAGCCCAATTCTCTTGCCCGATCAACTGCCTCATAAATCTTACCCGCAATGGAGACGTGGACGCCCAGATTCATAGGAAGAGCTGGCGAAAAACAAAATCATATATATCGCCTGTAATCTGATAGTAGGACTTAAAAAACTCTACAAAAGAAAAATTGGGGAAAATAAGATTAAGGCAGAAGGCGATAATAGATATATTTACGATGTAGATTATGGATATGGAGAAAAGATACCCGCTCTTTAGTAGGTCGCTCTGTTTTGTCTTTAAGAGTTCGGCAGTAAAGATGATATGAAAGGCAAGGCTTAGGCCAATGAGGAAGAGGAAATGATTTCTGTAACGCTCTAAACTGTATAAGAGAGATAATAAAAGATAGACAAGCCAGATGAGAATTGTGTAGATAGGGACAAGATAAGGGGCAAGGTTAATAAAGGTATTCGATTTTGTGCTCGTAACACTCCCGCCTTTATCTGTTACCTGAAATTGTTTAGTCCTTCCACCAAAGAGCCAGGATGAAACTGTATGCAGCAACTCATGGCTAAATATATAAAGTTTGGCTGGTCTATAGATTAAAAGGTGAAAGATCGAATAGGCAATTATGCCGTAAAAGAAATGAAAGCTTTTAGGGCTCA
>JACROO010000005.1 GCA_016214355.1 Nitrospirota bacterium
AAATTGCCCCTCTTTGTCAAAGAGGGGAGAGGGGAGATTTTTAGATAGATGCTAAAAAATCCCCCTTAATCCCCCTTTGCTAAAGGAGGAATTTGGTAACAGGAGTTTAGAGTTATGCTTTTAATGATTGACAATTATGATTCTTTTACCTACAACCTCGTTCAGTATCTGGGTGAACTTGGTGCGGATATAAGAGTCTTCAGAAACGATAAAATTACAATCTTTGAAATAGAAAAATTAAATCCTGAGAGAATTGTTATTTCTCCGGGACCGTGCACGCCAAAAGAGGCGGGCATATCAATAGATGTGATAAAGCATTTCGCAGGAAAAATCCCGATGTTAGGGGTGTGCCTCGGACATCAGTCAATCGGTGCAGCATACGGGGGTGAGATAATAAATGCGCCTACGCTCATGCACGGAAAGACATCAATGATTTATCACGACGGTAAAACCATCTTTGAAGGGCTCCCGAATCCATTTGAGGCAACAAGGTATCATTCGCTGATAATAAAAAAAGAGACCCTGCCTGACTGCCTTGAAATAACAGCATGGACAGAGAGGGATGAAATCATGGGAGTAAGACATAAAGAATTTATAATTGAAGGCGTCCAATTCCATCCGGAGTCAATACTGACAAAGGTGGGGAAAGATTTGCTCGGGAATTTCCTGCGGCTGAAGATCTAACAGGCTAACACTATCTTGTTTGAATAAGGTTTGTTTGCTGGACATAACAGAGCGCAAGCGGGCTGGTTTATAATTTGAAGAAAGACGGGAAATAGCCTATTCGGTCTTCTTCCCAAGATGTGTCAGGACGGCTTTAAGAAGTGAGGCGCTGTGTCCGAGCTGTATATATGCCTCTTCTTTTGTCATATCCCTGTTTTCCTTCTTAAGTGTACGGCCAAGTTTTCTTGCCTGGTTTGCGGTTCTTGCAATTTCTTTTGCAAGGTCATCTTCAAAACTATCACGTCTGAGGTTAATCTGATACATATTCTTCTTTATCTTTTCAGTATTGCTTAAGACTTCATCCTCAACTATTCCGTCGTTTATTCCGTGATGCGTCTTATTAAAATCGTCGTAAGAAGTGTTATGAAGAGGCTGAGATAAATCACCTATATAGTGGGCGCAAAAGGCAATGTGATACTCTGCATATTTGCCCGATATAGTCTGCCCTGTATATTCACGGAGTGAAGATATAATGGCGCCGTAAAGGTGCCCTGACGGGTCATTAGGGTTATTATATCTTTCAGCCTGCTTAAGAACTATTTCCGGCGTAACTTCATCATTCTCCTGATTATCAAAAAAATGGTTATACATTTCAATATTGCCAGCCTTTGTTTTAGTGATATCTGCGCCGGCGGCATTGTACCACTTGTAATATCCGGCTGCCTTTGCCACAGAAAGGTGGGTCTCGTCATGCCACCCAAAAGCCGCTGAGACATGAACCATAAGAAAAAAGAAAATGGATAATAATCTAATGTTCATACCAAATCTCCTTGTTTATTCAATCCTGAGCAATTTACCCGCAGGCATTCTATTAATGAGTTCTTCCACAGCCTTATTCATGGCATTCTCTAATTTTGATTCAACCGTCACCATGACCTTGTATTCCTGATTGCCCAACACAGGATATGAGCCAATAGCAACATCAGGATTGCCGGCAACCACTTTATTAAGCGCTAAGGCAATCTCCGGTTCATCGACAGTCAGGAATAACTTTTTTAGAGAAAAAGATGCCGAGCGAAATCTCTCCTTGACTGCTGTGAATTTGTTTTTAAGATATTCAGGAATTCCGGGGAAGATAAAAATGTTTTTGAATATGACAAGGGGGAAAACCTTATCACCTACATCCATAATCTCTGCTCCTTCAGGTATAAAAGCCATCTTCATGACAGCATCGTTGGCAGAGTCGCCAAATCTCCTGCAAAACCTCTCTGCGAGTTCAGGATGGCGCATCAGCTTCACGCCGAAACCTTCCGCTATCCCTTCCATGGTTACGTCATCATGGGTAGGACCAACACCTCCCGAGGTAAAGACATAATCGTAAGTTTTTGAAAAGAAAACTGCCTCTTTCCCGATAATTCCGGGGTCGTCAGGGATAACTGAAATACGCATAAGGCTAACACCAAGGGACCACAGCTCAGAGGCGAGATAAGAAGAATTGTAATCCCTTACCTTGCCTGAGAGTATCTCGTTGCCTATGAGTATGATTCCTGCAGTTTTCTCAGCGGACTGACTATTGTCCATAAATATACTTTAGCAGAAATTTGAGTTGTTTTCATTTAATTCGCATAGCAGACATACATCGTTTAAACTCCTTATATATCCCCGCAATATGATATATTATTTTTATGGAAATTAAAAAGAAACTGGCTCAGGTCCCTTCCTCTCCGGGCATTTACACAATGAAAGGGGTAAAAGAAAAGGTAATTTATGTAGGCAAGGCAAAAAACCTGAAAAACAGGCTTAAATCATATTTTCAGAAGTCTTCTTCGCTTGATGCAAGAAAATCTGCAATGGTCAGGGAAGTCAGGGGTTTTGACTATATTGTCACAGGCAATGAACTTGAGGCGCTCGTGCTTGAATCAAATTTTATAAAGAGGTTTAAGCCTAAATATAACATTATCCTGAGGGACGATAAGAATTATCCTTATCTCAGGCTCACTATAAATGAAGATTGGCCCCGGCTTGAAACGGCAAGAAGAATCACAAAAGACGGCTCGCTTTATTTCGGCCCTTTTGTGCCTGCAGGGGTTATGTGGGAAACTTTAAAATTTATAAGACGCACTTTCCCTCTGCGGACATGCAAGTATGACCTTGAAAAACCTTTCAGGCCATGCATACAGTACCAGATGGGAAGATGCCTTGCCCCATGTGCAGATGACCGCAGAAAAGAGACCGACCATAAGCGGTATATGGAAACCGTTAATGAAGTAAGGCTTTTTCTTCAGGGAGAAAAAAAAGAACTCCTTTTAACCATGCAAGACAGGATGCAGAAGTTTTCCGATGAACTCAGATTTGAGGAGGCGGCAGGGCTGAGGGACCGTATAAAAGCACTTGAAAAGGCATGGGAAACACAGAGGGTTATATCGCATGAATTAGGGGATATTGACGTTATTGGAATCTACAGGGAAAATCAGGAGGCGTCAATATTCATCCTCTTTGTAAGAAACGGCATGGTTATCGGACAAAACGATTTTTTCCTGAAAAAGCTCAACGGCATAAACAACAGCGAACTGTCAGCAAGTTTTATTGAACTGTTTTATTCAAAGGAGATGTTAATACCGCCTAAGGTTGTCCTTCCGTTCAAAGGCAATTTTGAGACACAGATACTCTGGCTCAGCGAAAAAAGAGGCAAACCTGTTAAATTTTTATGTGCACCGAAGCGCGCAGATAAAGAAGAGACTAAAGTGCTTAAAATGGCATCTGAAAACGCTTATCATTCATTTTTAAGGCATAAGGATACAGCAGCTAACGAGGTTATTTCAGAATTAAAAAATCTGTTGAATTTAAAAACAACTCCGCAGAGGATAGAGGCTATTGATGTCTCCAATATCTCAGGCTCCGAGGCAGTGGGTGCACTTATTGTATGGGAAGAAGGAAATTTTATCAAAGATGATTACCGTCTTTTCAAAATAAAAACAGTCAAAGGGATTGATGATTTTGCTATGATAGGAGAGGTGGCAGGGAGGCATTTTAAAAATCTTACGGCAGATAAACTGCCTCAGTTAATTCTCATTGACGGAGGGATGGGGCAGCTTGAGTCAGCCCTGAAAGCCATGAAGCCCTTTGAACTGCCGGTAGAAATTGCAGCAATTGCAAAAGAAAAAGACGGAAAGCCGGACAGGATATTTCTGCCCGAGAAAAACAGTGCGCAATAAGAAAGGCTTCTGTTGAAGAGATAGCAACCATTAAGGGGATTAATAAAAAAATTGCAGAGAAAGTGCTTGAAGCGATTAAAAATACATAGGCATACATGCCATCAAAACCTTAATTGAGCTGTTATTCCGCACTTGCCTGCCCTCGAAGTCCTTAATCGGGGGATGCGGAATCCAGAAATAGGAGGACAGCATGAAAATTTATGTCTCAGGTTCTATGGCTTACGACAGGATAATGGACTTCCCGGGAAAATTCTCTGACTACATCCTGCCTGACAAGATACACATCCTGAATGTGTGCTTCACTGTCAACGGGATGATTGAAAAATTCGGCGGGACCGCTGGGAATATCGCTTATTCCCTGAGTCTGCTCAAGACAGACCCTATTATACTTGCAACCATCGGCAAAGACTATAAACGTTATTATAAGTGGCTGAAGAAAAATAAACTTTCAGCGGAGGGGATAAAAATAATCAATGAAGATTTTACTGCAGGGGCGTACATCACCACAGACAAGGCTGACAACCAGATAACAGGATTTAATCCCGGCTCAATGAAATATCCTTCTGAATACAGGTTTGACAATGTTGACCCCAAAAATTCAATCGCTCTGATTGCACCCGGAAACCTTCAGGACATGGCTGAATATGCAAAAATATGTAAGAGTAGAAATATCAAATACGTCTGTGACCCCGGTCAGTCTCTCACTGCATGGGAAAAGAATGCTTTGACAGAGTGGATTGAGGGTTCAATGATTTTAATATCAAACGACTACGAACTTGAGATGATTATGAAGATAACAGGAATAAATAAGAAAGGTTTGTTAAAGCTGACAGAGATGATTATAACAACATTCGGTGAAAAAGGCTCGCTTATAAGCACCCCTGAATATGATATAAATGTTTCGCCTGCAAAGGTCTCTGAAGTCCTTGACCCTACAGGCGCAGGCGATGCATACAGGGCAGGACTGCTTAAAGGTATCGTTATGGGGAAGGACATTGAGACCTCTGCAAAGATGGGGGCCGTTGCCGCCACTTATGCGATTGAAAAATACGGGACGCAGGAGCATTATTATACATATGAAGAGTTTGTTGAGAGGTACAAGACGAATTTCGGGGAGATGTAGAGATAAATTTATGATTAACGAAGCCGCATTAAAAACATACCTCAGAAAAAAGTTCAAAAATGTCCTCAGTGTGAACATACATAAGCTCGGTTCTGGTGTGCAGGGCGCGGGTTTTCTTGCTGAAATAAAAACAAAAAAAACAATTAAATCCTATGTGGTAAAAGCCCTCCGCTCTGATGGACTCGGACACGATTACCCTTCCGACAGGGCAGGAGTGTTTTTGCTTGACCTTGACGAGTTCAGGACGTTGCCGAAGCATGTCAGGGCGCTGGATGTGCTTGCAGAGATGAAAGACGGCTCGGTAAAATCCATTGGCGGCGGAATTGAATATTATCTCCTGATGGAAAAAGCAGAGGGTAGGCATTATTTCCATGACCTCTCTGAATTTGCGCATAAGAAAGGGCTTGAATCCTCTGATATTAAAAAAATTAAGGCAATGACATCATATCTTGCAGGGATTCATTCAATAAAAAAAGACTCCCGCCATCTTTACTTTAGAAAAATAAGAGACACCATCGGGCACGGCGAATGCCTGATGGGAGTCTTTGACACATATCCTGAAGGTGTTATCTCTTCCAAAGAGATGGCAGACATAGAAAAAAAATGCATTGACTGGAGGGCAAGACTGAAATCTAAAACCCACCGCCTCTGCCAGATACACGGAGACTTTCATCCGGGGAATATTTGGTTTAAAGCAGTTGACAGTTCACTGTCAACTGTCAACTGTCAACCCGACTTCGTTTTGCTTGACCGCAGTAGGGGTCCGTGGGGGGATGCGGCGGATGATGTGACTGCTCTGACAATAAATTACATCTTTTTCTCTATAAATCATTATAGTAAACTTCATGGCACATATCTTGAGGCGATAAAATTATTTTTTGAGGATTACATTGAAAAAACCGGAGATACCGAACTTTATGAAGTTGTTGCACCCTTCTTTGCATTCAGGGGCGTAGTCGTGGGAAATCCTGTCTTTTATCCAAAAGTATCGCATAAAAACAGGCGCAGGATTTTTAACTTTGTGCACGGAGTGCTGGAGGATGAGTCATTCAGGATTGAAAGGGTGAATGAGTATATCTTATGAAAATTGGTAGGGAGATTTTAAGAAAACTATGGACATTAAAATTTTAAGAAAAATTGGCAAGCGTCTGAGACAGGAAATCCCTACTCTTGCGGAGAAGCTTCGCGGAAGCAGCCCCATTGGAAAGGGCGCAAGCGGCGACCTGACATATCCGCTTGATAAAAAAGCTGAGGATATAATCTTTGAAGAATTAGAAAAACTCAACAAACCTCTTACCATTGTGTCAGAAGAATACGGATTTAAGGATATAAAAGGCGGGGGGATAAAATTTTTAATAGACCCCATAGACGGAAGTAAGAATGCACTTTCCGGCCTGCCTTTTTTTTCAACTTCAATTGCAGTCGTAGAAGGCGACACTATTGAACACACTTCAACAGGCTATGTCATAAATTTAATAAACGGAAACGAGTTCTGGGCGGTAAAGAAAGGCGGTAGTTTTTTTAATGGAGTGCCTGTAAGGGTACAGCAGGATGATATTTTTCATGTTATTGCATATGAGGCGCAGACGCCGAAGATTGATATTCCGAAAATTCTGCCCCTGCTCTCCCTGTTTCGCAGGACAAGATGCCTCGGCTCAACAGCCCTTGATATGGCACTTCTTGCACAGGGCGTTGTCAGTATGTTTATAACCCCTGCACCATCAAGAAGTTTTGATTTTGCCTCAGGATACTTGCTTATTAAAGAAGCTGGAGGGATTGTTACTGACCTGAATGGTAAAAAGTTAGATAAGACTCCTGTAGGAATTCAAAAGGCGTCTCCGCTTCTTGCCTCGGCAAATGAATCGCTCCATGAAAAAGCTATTGAAACATTAAAATAAAGAAAACCACAGAGGGCACAGAGACACAATTCATTGTAAATTTATCAATACAAATTTTACATTTAAAATTTAAACTGATAAATGCTAATTTTTCAATGTATGTTTTTCTCCGTGTTCTCTGTGGTTAATCCCTTTTCTTAAAATCAGCAAACACATACTTCTCAAACAGCTTCAAACCTTCCATATGCCTCTCGGTAAAGTCGTATGATATGCCTTTCCAGTAAGTAACAAGCTCTTTTCCACTTAACCACTTTCTCTGCAGTGCATATCGGGATATCAAAGAAAAATTTTTATGTGCAAACTTTTTTGCAGCAATTAAATCAGAAGAAAGACTTTTAAGAGGCTCTTTCTTCTCTAAGAGTGTTTCGTTTCGCACAATCCAGAGGGCAAAAACAAAAGGCAGTCCGGTGTGCTTGAACCATAAATCTCCAAGATCGTAAATATAAAATCCCCCCTCACCCCCCTTTGACAAAGGGGGGAAGGGGGGATTTGAGTGATGAGTGATGAGTGATGAGTGAGATGTCAAAAAACAGCCGTCAGCGGTTTTTTTATTGACTGACAACTGTGAACTGTCAACTGTCAACTGTTTTTTCGCTTTCATCGCATCATCCCCTATAAACAGGCAGGCAGGGAAGTCAGAAAGCAGCCTTTTGAGAGAGCCGCTCTTTACTGTTACAAACCTGCATTTTAATGAATAAAAATCCCTGAGAATAATCTTAAGAAGCACCACTGACGTCTCTGACTGCGATGATACTGCAATGCTTTTTTTATTGAGTGATTCCAGCGGATATTTTGAAAACAGGAATATACTGCGGATAGGTCCTTCTGAACTTATAGAAAGCCATGGGATAATTGAGTACTTTTTCCTGCGCCTCAAAAATTCAATGGATGATGACGGACTCAGGTCAATCTTTCCGTCCCTCAACATCTTATTCAGCGAGGAAGGCACGCCATTAATGAACTTATATTTTGAGTGGTCGCATTTATTTTCCAGATAATAGTAAATGGGAAATAAATTGGCGTATGAGATTTTGCCTATTCTGAGTAAAAGATTGTTTTTGTCCGGCATTCAATAATTTTAGCACAAAACTTGTTTTTGTTGCGGAGACATTTTTGCCGTCTTGCATCCTGCAACTTGCATCTTGTATCCTTATTTTTATGATTGACCTTCTCAAAATCACATCGGTATTCATAATCATAGTCTTCCTCTTAAAAAGGCGCTGGAACCTCGGGCTTGTAATGGCACTGTCTTCCGTAATCCTATCAATTTTCTATCTGCTCACCCCCGAGGATTTTTTCAATGCCGTTTTAAAGGCATCTACTGACAAAACGACCATTGTCCTGATCGTCGCCCTGACACTTATCAGGGTATTTGAAAACATCATGAGAAAGAGGGGGATAATGCAGGAGATGATGGACTCATTCAGGGGAATGGTTATGGACAGGAGGGTCTTAATGGCGTCAATGCCTGCCTTAATCGGGCTTTTGCCCTCAATGGGCGGTGCGCTTTTTTCAGCACCGATGGTAGAAGAGGCATCAAAAGGGATTAAAATATCGCCTGAAAAAAAAGCATTTATAAATTACTGGTTCAGGCATCCGTGGGAGTTTACGCTTCCGCTTTATCCGGGAGTTGTCCTCGCATCTGCGATAGGCGGCTTTCATCTGAGGGATTTGATAATTGCCAATCTGCCTTATGCAATATGTCTGGTAGTGGCAGGGATTCTCTGGGGACTCAGAGGAATCGGAATTCACAGAGAAGGATTTAAAAAAATCACTGCACGCGGGCTTTTGAGTTTTCTGCCTCTGACGCTGATTCTTCTGATGGTAATTGTCTTTCATCTTGACCTGTCAATCAGCCTCGGCGTTGCTATTTTAGGCTTACTGGCAGTTTTCAGATATTCTTTCAGGGATATTGCTGAAACAATCAAAGAAGGGCTTTCTTTGGAGATTTTTGCAATCATCTTAGGCGTAATGACATTCAAAGCGGTCCTTAATAGTTCAGGCGCGGTCTCCAATATAAGCACTTTTTTTTCAAATGAAGGCATTCCTGTACTGCCTGTCCTTTTTATCATCCCTTTTATCTCCGGTCTTCTTACAGGACTAACAGTAGGTTTTATAGGAAGCACATTCCCAATTATCTTAGGGCTTGAAGACACACAGAATATAGCCGCTATCTCATTTGCCTTTGCATCAGGTTATGCAGGTGTCCTGCTCTCGCCGGTTCATTTATGTCTTGTGCTTACAAGGGAGTATTTCAAGGCTAACATGGCAGGTGTTTACAGCCTGATAATCAGGGGAGTGGTGTTGATTATGCTGGTAGCGCTGGTGGGGTATTTTGTCAGGGCGTTGTAGCTGCAAAGACTTTAATATAGAAATAACAGGACTGCAAAAACAATTAACTATAGTGCTGTAATCGCCCGGGGCGTACTGCCGACTGAAATCAAGAATCCCTTGCAGGATAAAACTAATACTATTACAATAAAGACAACCTAAGAAATACAGGAGTGGCTTGAGCGGCATCAGAGATTTTTCGGTAATAGTTCTTAGCGAATTGGAGCGGTCACAACCTCAAGTGTTTGAGTCCCGACGTGTCGGGGCGAGTTTTGAGGCTGTAGCGGAAAGAGCTTAGAACTGTCGAAAAATATCGTAGTAAGCGAAAGCCAGCCCTGATTACTAAAAATTGTGAGAATTGGAATTTGAACAAATTCATTGAACAATTCACTGATTCATTAAAGGCAGAGCGTGATGTGTCTCCTCATACGCTCAGGGCATACACAAAAGACCTGACAGAGTTTTTTTTATTTATAGATAAAAAACTAAAGGAAATTGACAACCTTGATATAAGGAGTTTCCTCGCATCGCTTTACAGCAGGAAACTCAAGAAATCATCCATCGCAAGAAAGCTCGCAACCATCAGGTCATTTCTGAAATACCTAAACAGGGAAGGCTATGTGAAAAATAACCCTGCAAAACTCGTCTCAAGCCCCAAATTGCAAAAGGCACTGCCAAGGTTTCTTACCATTGATGAAGTATTTTCCCTTATTGATGCCCCCAAGGGTGATACTTTCAGTGCGTCAAGGGACAAGGCAATCCTTGAACTCCTTTACTCCTCAGGGCTGAGAGTTTCTGAATTAACAAACATTGATATGGGTGATTTTGACATAAAAGAATCCCTTGTCAGGGTAAAAGGCAAAGGCAAGAAAGAAAGAATAGTGCCCATCGGCTCAAAGGCAGTGGAGGCGATTAAAAACTACCTTCCCGAAAGGATACTCCTGAAGAAAAAGTCTCAGGCACTGTTTCTCAATAACCGCGGGGAGCGGTTGACAGAAAGGAGTGTCAGACGTATAGTAGTTAAATACAGCAGGATGATTGCCCTTAAGGACCGGCTTGGTCCGCACACTCTAAGGCATACATGTGCAACACATCTTCTTCACAGCGGTGCAGACCTGAGGTCAATTCAGGAATTGTTAGGGCATTCATCACTTTCAACAACCCAGAAATATACCCATGTGGATATTGCCCATATTATGGAGGTTTATGATAAGGCGCATCCGATGGCTAAAAATAGTGAACAGTTAAAAGTGAAGAGTGAAAAGTGAAGGAGCAGGAAATGTTTCACGGAACAACGATACTCTGCGTAAGAAAAAATGGTAAAGTCGCTATTGCAGGAGACGGTCAGGTCACACTCGGGCAGACTGTGCTTAAACACAATGCAAAAAAAATCCGCAGGATGTATAACGACAATATAATCGCAGGTTTTTCAGGGGCAACTGCCGATGCCCTCACACTCTTTGAAAAATTTGAGGCAAAGATTGAAACCTACAGGGGAAATATAACAAGGGCAGCAGTAGAGCTTGCCAAAGACTGGAGGACTGATAAAATTTTGAGGCGTCTTGAGGCGCTACTCATCGTTGCCGATAAAGAGCATACCTTTATAATATCAGGCAACGGAGATGTACTTGAGCCTGAGGACGGCATTGCTGCAATAGGCTCAGGCGGTCCCTATGCTCAGGCAGCGGCAAAGGCGCTTATACTGCACACAAATCTGGAGCCAAAAGAGATTACTAAAGAGGCAATGAACATCACGTCAAAAATTTGCATTTATACAAATGAACAAATTTCCATAGAGGAGCTGAACTGAATGGACAACCTTACACCGCGAAAAATCGTAGAAGAACTTAATAAATACATCATCGGTCAGGATAAGGCAAAAAAGGCAGTTGCAATTGCCCTGAGAAACCGCTGGCGAAGGCAAAGACTTTCTCCGGATTTAAAGGACGAGGTCCTTCCGAAAAATATACTCATGATAGGCCCTACCGGCGTCGGCAAGACAGAGATAGCAAGAAGGCTCGCAAAATTAGTGGGGGCACCGTTTATAAAGGTAGAGGCATCAAAATTTACCGAAGTCGGTTATGTAGGCAGGGATGTTGAGTCAATGATACGGGATTTAACAGGGCTGGCTGTAACCATGGTAAAGGCAGAATACATGGAAAGGGTTTACGCTAAGGCACAGACCCTCTCAGAGGAAAGGCTCCTTGACCTTTTACTGCCTCTTCCAAAATTAAACAGGAAATTAGCATCCGCTGAGGCACTCTCAAAGATTGACGAGGAAAAAGAAAGCTACAGCGAGACACGCGAAAAATTAAGGGCACAGCTTAGGGAAGGAAAACTTGACAACAGATATGTTGACCTTGATGTCCGCGAAAAGGTCGTGCCTTTCGGCATTGTTTCAAACATCGGCATGGATGAAATTGAGATGAATCTGAAAGAGATGCTCGGAAATTTTCTTCCGCAAAAGGCAAGGAGGAAAAAGGTCAGCATCCCTGAGGCATTGAGCCTCATTGCGCAGGAAGAGGCAAACAAACTGATTGATATGGACAAGGTGGTAAAAGAAGCAATAGAAAGAACCGAACAAAACGGGATAGTCTTTTTAGATGAGATTGATAAAATAGCAAGCAAAGGACAATCTTACGGCCCTGATGTATCAAGGGAAGGGGTGCAGAGAGACCTCCTTCCGATTGTTGAAGGCTCAACCGTCTCAACAAAACACGGTACTGTAAAAACAGACCATATCCTTTTCATAGCCGCAGGAGCCTTCAATGTGGCAAAGCCGTCTGACCTCATCCCTGAACTTCAGGGAAGGTTCCCGATAAGGGTTGAACTTGATGCACTCGGCAAGAACGAATTTTTAAGGATACTGCAGGAGCCTCAGAATGCACTTATAAAGCAGTATGTAGCCCTGCTTGGAACAGAAGGCTTAAAGATAAAATTTGAAAAGGAGTCAATATCAGAGATTGCTGGGATTGCAGAGGAGGTAAATGAAAAGACTGAAAACATAGGTGCAAGAAGGCTCCATACGATTCTTGAAAAACTGCTTGAGGACATATCATTTGAGGCGCCTGAAAGGAAAAACGGAGACCTTATAATAAATGCCAAATATGTAAAAGATAAATTGGGTGATATAGTAAAGAATGAAGACCTGAGCAGATATATTCTGTGATAAAAGGCATCCTGTACAAGCCTGCTTTTCATATCTTCCTGATTATCATTTTTGGTCTGCTTTCATACTCCAACACATTCAATTGCTTTTTTTCATCTTGATGACGTGGATAATAATGTAACATCAAACTTCAACAAAAAGCTTGACATTAAAGCGAGGTAAATTTTATCCTTTTATGTTTTATTTTTCTTTCATAAAAACCTCGTTAATAAAAAATATGAGGATATTCTTGCATCAGGGGCATATAAAGATAAATGCTGAAACTTGCTACCTTTGAAAGGGGAATACATCCCGAAGAAGTCAAGGAATTAACTGAAGCGAGCCCTATCGTAAAGGCTGCCCTGCCTAAAAGAGTCGTAATCCCTTTAAGCCAGCATACAGGCGCACCTGCAAAACCTGAAGTCGTAATAGGAGACCTTGTTAAAAGAAATCAGCTTATAGGCTCCGGACAGGGTTTTGTTTCAGCATCTGTGCATGCATCTATATCCGGCAAGGTTATCGCTATTGGCAGCTTCCCCCATCCTTCAGGAAGAATGATACAATCAATAGTTATTGAGGGCGATGGGAAAGACGAGGAGATGTCTCTAAAAGAAACTCCTGATTATCTAAATCTCAGCGCTGATGAGATTAAAGCCCTTATAAAAGATGCCGGAATAGTCGGACTCGGAGGAGCGGCTTTTCCCACAAATGTAAAACTCTCTCCGCCAAAAGAAAAGCCAATAGATACAGTCATCCTTAATGGTGCAGAATGCGAGCCCTATCTCACTGCTGACCACAGGCTGATGTTAGAGCAGCCTGAGGGGATTGTTGCCGGCTTAAAGATTATTATGAAGACGCTTGGCGTAACCAAAGGCTATATCGGCATAGAAAATAATAAGCCTGATGCTATAGAGGCAATGAAAAAGGCAGTAAGCAGTGAAGAAAGTGCTTACTCCTTACTGCCTACTCCTTACTCCATTGAAGTTTATCCCTTGAAAGTAAAGTACCCGCAGGGCGCTGAAAAGATGCTTATAAATGCAATTAAAGACAGGGAGGTTCCATCAAGAGGACTACCGATGGATGTCGGCGTTGTTGTCCAGAATGTCGGGACTGCCTTTGCTGTTTATGAAGCTGTGCGCTACGGCAAACCGCTTATTGAAAGGATTGTTACTGTCACCGGCAGGGGGATAAAAGAACCTAAAAACATGATGGTGCGGATTGGAACGCTTATGTCAGAGCTTATAGAACAGTGCGGCGGTTTTACTGACGGCGCAGTTAAGGTCATAGCCGGCGGACCGATGATGGGATTTGCACAGTGGAGCCTTGATATCCCTGTGCTGAAAGGCACCTCAGGAATTCTGGTTTTAACAGAAAAAGATTATGTCTCTTCAGAAGAGTATCTTCCCTGCATAAGGTGCGGAAACTGCATAGATATATGCCCGATGGGGCTTAATCCGTCAATGCTCAGCATCCTTTCTGAGAAAGGACGCTATGAGGAGGCAAAGGAATATAACCTGTTTGACTGCTTTGAGTGCGGCTCATGCGCATACGTCTGCCCCTCAAACAGGCCAATAGTGCAGTTTATGAGACTGGCAAAGTCTATGGTGAAACCATGAAAATAAAGGATTCAAGGAGTCAAGGGATCAAGGATTCAAGTGAACATAACTGGATACAGGATTCACGATTCATGATACATGATATTTATTTTTTTGTATCGTGTATCTTGCATCTTGTATCGTGCCGTTTTGCACTCGAACCCTCGAATCCTTGAATCCTGGAACCCTTATTACTAACTAATCAGAAGATGAACTTATTTTTTACGGGTGGAGGGTTAATTGGTTGAGAAAAAAGAACACGAACTTATAGTCTCAGTCAGCCCGCATATTAAAGGCGAGGAATCAGTCAGCCGCATAATGTGGTCGGTCAATCTTGCCCTCCTGCCAGCGTTCCTCATGTCCCTTTATTATTTTGGTCCAAGGGCTCTGCTTGTAACACTCCTTTGCATTGGAGCCGCTGTAGCTTCTGAGTATATCATCCAGAAATCACTTAAAAAGGATGTCACCGTAAGCGATGGAAGCGCATTTCTGACCGGTCTTCTGCTCGGCATGAACCTCCCGCCGGGTGTGCCGTTTTACATCCCCATAGTAGGTTCTGTTGTAGCCATTGTTATAACAAAACAGCTTTTTGGGGGTCTCGGATACAATATTTTCAATCCTGCACTTATAGGCAGGGCATTTTTGTTAATCTCGTGGCCTAAGGCAATGACCATATGGTCAGAGTCAACTGCTGCATTTGTCGGGCTTGATGCAAAAACCACGGCTACCCCCCTTGGCATCTTAAAAGAGGAAGGATTAGGAAAACTTATTGAAATGTTCGGCGATAAGATTAATCTTTATACGCAGCTGTTTGTTGGAAACAGGGCAGGTTCACTTGGGGAAACATCGGTAATAGCCTTACTGCTCGGCGCTGCCTATCTTCTATACAGGGGATATATCACATGGCACATCCCGCTCTCATTTCTTGCCACTGTCGGAGTGCTTGCATGGATATTCGGAGGTAAAAGCGGACTTTTTACAGGTGACCCCCTTATACATCTTTTAAGCGGAGGCCTTATGCTCGGTGCATTCTTTATGGCAACAGATTATGTCACCTGCCCCACTGTGAGAAAAGGGCAGATAATCTTTGGAATCGGATGCGGAGCAATCACCATACTCATAAGATTAAAGGGCGGTTTTCCCGAAGGTGTGATGTTTGCAATACTGCTTATGAACTGCTTTGCACCGATGATAGACAGAAGCGTGAAAACAAAACAGTTTGGAGCGATTAAGGAAACGAAAAAATGACTGCAAAAGACATGGCAAAAATAACCGTTAACCTTGTCGTAATTTATATCATCGGCGGGCTGATTCTCGCCTTTATATATGCAAAGGCATCCCCAATAATGTATAAGAAGGCAAAAGAGGAAAAAGAGACCGCACTTAAGACAATGATGCCGGAGGCAGAAAAGATAGAAAAACTGGGAGACTGGGAGCCTCATCATAAACATGCAGAGTATTATGCCGCTAAAAAAGGCGCCGAGGATATCGGATATATCGTTGAAGGTTTCGGCAAAGGTTATTCAAGCTATATAAATATTCTCGTATCTGTTAATAAAAATTTTGTCGTAAAAAAAATAAAAGTTCTCCATCACGCAGAAACACCCGGATTGGGAGACGAGATAGAAAAGGACTATTTTCTCAGCCAGTTTGCCAATAAAAGTGCTGACAACCTTGTCGTAATAAAAGGGGAAACTACAGATAAGATACAGGCGGTATCAGGCGCTACAATCTCCAGCCGTGCCGTAACCGAAGATGCCGTGAAAAACGGTGTTAAGATGCTGGCAGAGAAACTTTCAGGCAGTATCCCCCATGGTCAGGAGGTAAAACATGAGCCACATTCATCGCACTAACTGGGAATTAATAAAAAACGGGGTGTTCAGCGAGAACACCATTTTCAGGATGGCTATAAGTCTTTGTCCCTCTATTGCTGTTACGAATAATTTAAAAAATGGCTTTATGATGGGCATATCAGTATTATTCGTTCAGGTAATGGTAAATATAACTGTCTCATTAATTAGAAATTTTATCAACCCGAAGATTCGCATCCCCATATTTATGCTTATTATCGCAGGCTGGGTCAGCATTATAGATATGACCATGGCCGCTTTTGCAAGGACAATATATAAAGATATAAGTCTTTATATTCAGCTTATAGTTGCATTTGCATCAATCTTTGCAAGGGCTGAGGTCTTTGCAAGCAAAAATAAGCTTGTCCCTTCACTTATGGACGGTATCGGGATGGGAACAGGATTTTTCCTCGCTATGATTGTAATCAGCTTTTTCAGGGAGCTTCTCGGAAAAGGCACCCTGTGGGGACTGCCTATTGTGGCAGGAAAACCTTTGCTCATAATGATCCTGCCGGCAGGGGGATTTTTTGCCGTGGGAATACTCATGGGATTTTTCAACTGGATTGACATAAGATTTTATGGAGGCAAGGGAGCTTCCGGGGCTTAACAAGCAAGTTTGAACAGTTTAAACTGTTCAAACCGTTTTTTCTATATGGAGGATAATTAATGGATTTTAACAAGCTTTTTGAACTGGTAGTATCGGCTTCTTTGATAAACAACTTTGTTTTCACAAGATTCCTGGGGCTCTGCATCTTCTTTGGCGTCACAAGAAAAATGGAAACCGCTATTGGCATGAGCATAACCTTTGTCTCCGTCATGGTAATAAGTGCAACTCTAAGCTGGCTGGTTTTTGAAAACATAATGATTCCCCTTGATATAACATTTCTTAAAATTATTGTGTTTATCGGCATAATAGCAACATTTGTGCAGTCTGCCGATACGATTATGAAGAAAGTAAGCCCTACAATGTATTATAAACTCGGCGTCTATCTTGCGCTTATCACGACGAACTGCATAACACTTGCGGTTCCGTTGATACATGCCGGCGAAGGATATACCCTCATAGAGAGCATTGCATTTGGACTTGGTTCAGGATTAGGTTTTGCGCTTGCACTCGTCATAATGGCAAGTATCAGGGAGAAACTGGAGTTAGCCGAAGTGCCTGCACCGTTTAAGGGTCTTCCGATATCCTTTATTGTTGCAGGGCTTATAGCGCTTGCATTTACCGGATTTTCGGGTTTGATAACGCTGTGAAAAATAGTGCGATAGAGCGGAAGTGCGGTAGTGCAGAAAAATAAAACTGGTTTAATTTGTCATTCCCACGAAAGTGGGAATCCAGAAAGAAGAAAATATGGATTCCTGCTTCCGCAGGAATGACAGGAAAAAAGTAGAAAGCATATGTTTAATATTTCGATAATAAAAAAGACGTCAATATTTACTACTACCATATTGCTCTGCACATCTCCCCTTTATGCTGGTGTCGGCGCCGGGGTTGAAGCACGCGAATCCGTCAATCTTATTGAAGTGATGAAGTTTACTGCGATTTTTTTAGCCGGGATCAGCGCTGTATTTGGCATAGGGCTTGCCTTTGCTGCCAGAAAATTCGCCGTCCAGACCGACCCCCGTGTTGAACAGGTCTTAGATGTCCTTGCGCATGCACACTGCGGTGCCTGCGGTTACGCAGGTTGCCAGCAATACGCAGAGGCAGTTGTCTTAAAACCCGAGGTTCCGCCCAATTTATGCACACCCGGAAGGGCTCCGACTGCCGAAGCAGTAGGGAAAATCACAGGCAAGTCTGCAGGGGCCGTAGAGCCTAAAATTGCACGGATATTCTGCCAGGGCGGTTTATCAAGGTCTGCAAGAAAATTCAAATATGAAGGCATAGAGGACTGCAGGGCTGCCATACTTGCAGGCGGAGGCGACAAGACATGTACTTACGGGTGTCTTGGTTACGGGACATGCTCCAGTGTTTGCCAATTCGGTGCAATAACCATGAGTGACGACCACCTGCCGGTGGTTAACCCTGTAAAATGTACCGCCTGCGGAAAATGCGCCCAGGCATGCCCCACCAAGGTCATTGAGATTCTGCCGTCAGCAAAAGAGGTCATTATAAGGTGTCATTCAAAAGACAAAGGTGCAGATACAAGAAAGAACTGTCAGACAGGATGTATTGCCTGCGGGATATGCGTAAAGGTCTGTCCTTATAACGCACCTGTGATAGAAAACAATCTCGCAAGGATTAATCTTGATAAGTGCAGGGTCTGCGGTTTATGCGTAGCAAAATGCCCTACAAAAGCAATTATGGACTACATACCGCACAGGCCAAAGGCATTTATTACCGATAAATGCAACGGCTGTGCAATCTGTTCCAAGGTATGCCCTGTGAATGCAATATCAGGCGAGCACAAAAAACTTCATATTGTAAACCATAACAGATGTATTGGCTGCGGCATATGCACATCCAGATGCCCTGTGGTTGCCATCACAGGAACGTTCAACTACATGGAAATTGCTCAGGCTGCGGCTACCAAAAAGGCTGCTGCAAAGACCAAGGAAACAGAAGCTGCTGCCTACTAAAAAACTGATTGGTTATTAAAATTTTTATGATTGAGCTGAAACGCACAACCAATTCATTAACCGATTACGCCGAAGGGCAATACACAAAGTCAGGGGTTCAGTTTTGCGGCTTTCAGCAAAATTATTAAGCCGCATTCAAAATCAAAATACCATGTTGACTTAATATGTAAAATTTTGTTAGTTTATAACTTTATATCTTTATAAATGAGGTTTAAATATGGCAAAGAAAAAAACTAAAAAAACAATAGCAAAAAAGGCAACAAAAAAAGGCAAGAAACAAACTCCAAAAGCGCCTAAAAAACAGGTGAAACCAAAAAAAGTTGTAAAAGAAACCAAAAAAATAGACGTTAAGAAACCAGCAGCTAAGAAAACAGAAACCAAAAAAATAGGCAAAGTCTCCCCAAGGGAAAAGAAAATACTTGAGATTAAGAAAAGTCTCTTGTCTCAGAAAGAAATGCTGCTTAAAGAAGCTGAAGAGGCGTTAAACAGCCTGCCCGGTGAGATAAACTTTCCTGATATGGGGGACCAGGCCACCGCAGAAACTGACAGGAATTTCATGCTCAGGTTAAGGGACAGGGAGCGTATGCTTCTGAAAAAGATTGACGAAACGCTTGAGCAGATTGACAGCGCAACTTATGGCATCTGCAGTGAATGCGGCAATGGAATAGACATCAAGCGTCTGGAGGCAAGACCTGTCACTACCTTATGCATAGACTGCAAGGTTCGTCAGGAAGAAGAAGAACGGATAGCAGAAGGCAGATAATTAAAACAACGTAATAAATCAATTTGCAAAATCCCCCTACATCCCCCTTTTCCAAAGGGGGAATTTTTCTGCGGGTTCAGGTTTGTAACCTGAACCCAATATTCAATCCGTTGTCAACCCATATTTATCAAATAAACGGGATAAACGGGTTCAATTTTGTAAATTGAACCCGCAAGAAGGGGAATTTTCCCCTCTATCAAGAGGGGATTAAGGGGTGTGTTTCCCCTCTTTAGTAAAGAGGGGTTAGGGGAGATTTTAGAAACAGACTCTATTTAATCGTATAGTCCATCTTGTCTCTTAACGCGTCTCCGGCTATATTAAAACAGACAGTTGCAATAAATATAGCACCGCCTGCAAACACCACCATCCACGGCGAAGACAATATATAAACCCTGTTAAGGCTAATCATTGAGCCCCATGTCGGCATTGGAGGCTGTGCCCCAAGCCCCAGGAAACTCAGGGCTGACTCCGTAAGCAGATAACCTCCTAATTTAAGCCCTAACACAACAAGACTAAGAGGCAGGCAGTTGGGGAAAATATGCCTGATGATAATCCTTGCATCCGAGCATCCAATTGTCCGCGCAGCATCAATATAAGGTGATTCCTTGAGACTCAGTACATGCCCTCTGATAAGCCTTGCAAAAGATGACCAGCCGACAGCCGCAATAGCTATCACAACTGTAAAAATACCCGGGGGAAAGATTACAGAAATTCCTATCGCAAGCAAAAGTGAGGGAAATGAGAGTATAAGGTCAACAAACATCATAACAGCCATATCTATCCTGCCGCCGTAATAACCCGACATAAGACCCACTGCAAGCCCTATACAGACGGAAATAATACCTGCCACTAATGCAATACCAACTGAATACCTCCCTCCGTAAAGGACACGGCTTAAAATATCCCTGCCCTTATTGTCAGTCCCGAATGGATGCTTGAGACTTGGAGGCTCTTTAAGGTTATCAAGGTCTATTTTCAAAGGGTCATACGGCGTAAGCACAGGGGCAAATACCGAGCATAATACCAAAATAATCAGGATTGCGAGTGCTGTTTTACTTATAAGACTCACCTATTCTCACCCTCGGGTCAAGATAATGATATAAAATGTCAACGATGATGTTTATCAATACAAATACAGTCGTGCCGATTAAAAGACAGCCCATCACGACCGGATAATCCCTTTTGATGATACCTTCCATAGTAAATCTCCCGATGCCGTCCCATCCAAAGATTGTCTCAGTGAGTACCGCACCGTTAAGATAACTTCCGAAATCAAGCCCTATTATTGTGACAAGCGGTATCATTGCGTTTTTAAGCACATGCCTGAACATTATCGCCCTCTCCTTAAGCCCCTTAGCCCTTGCAGTCTTTATGAAAGGCTGTCCAATTATTTCAAGTATTATGGTTCTTGAGACCCTTGCAATAGAGGCGCATGCGGGAAGAGAAAGCGTGACTGCAGGCAGGATGAGAAAGCTTAAATCGCCTGTTCCTGAAGGCGGCAACCATTTTAAATAAAGAGAAAAGATATACATCAAAATAAGCCCAATCCAGAAGACAGGCAGGCTGATGCCTCCGATTGAAATAAGGGAAATAAACTCCCCTAAAAATCTTTTTTTGTTTGTGCCTGAGACATAGCATCTTGCGGAGATAACGCTGAGCACAATGCCGGCAGGAACTGCAATAAGCATGGCAGTAACAGCGAGTTTAATTGTATTGGGAAATTTCTCAATTACATCACGTGCAACATCTCTCTGCGTGTAATAAGAACGGCCCAAGTCTCCTCTCATCAGAAGCCCGACATATCCGGCAAACTGCGAGAGGAAATTTTTGTCCGTTCCGATCTGCTCTTTAATATGCTCTATAGTTTCAGGGCTTGCCCTTTCTCCAACGAGGCTTAAAACAGGGTCCCCGGGCAATGCCTTTATAAGGGCAAAGGTTATAAAAGTAATGCCGAGAAGAAGGGGAATTAATAAAAAAAGCCTTTTAAGGATGTATATTTTAATTTGAAACCTCCTTGTATGACACTTTTCTTAAAAACCATAGTAATTATACTCTATCCGAAATGGAGGTGAGCGGGATCGAACCGCCGGCCTTCTCGTTGCGAACGAGACGCTCTCCCAACTGAGCTACACCCCCGGCAAAAATTTACGAAGCAAATTTTTGAGTTAAAAGTGAATAGTATTCAGTAAATAGTAAAACAAAAAATATATTTTCCGTCAAATCTACAACAATAGTTAATTGACGCATCTTTTTTTGTTTATGTATTATACATTAGTGTAATGATAAGATTTTAAAAAAGTTTAACGATTGAGGCTCTTGCAAAAGTCGTCATTCCCGTGCAAACGGGAATCAAGAAGTTTTTGCAGCATATTGAAAAGACTGGATTCCCACTGGAGTTTACCCTCATGAAAATGGGGGTGAGAATGACAAATTCTTCTCTTTTTATGACTTTTGCAAGAGACTCAATTTTAATATAAATTTTTGAATTAATTGGAGTTGCAGTATTAGTAATTTCATAGGCTTATAAAAAAATGGCTAAATTATTATCCGAGAAAAAATTATTAAGGTATCTTACATTAGTATTTTCAGCAATATTTTTTATAGCACTCATATTTTTTCTTCTGAGAGGTCCATATCTGTCAAATTCCATAAAGAGGCTTATCCTCCCTGTGCTGGAGAAGGCAACCGGCGAAAGGATACTCATAGACAAGGCTGCTGTTAATCTCTTTCCGTTTTACCTGCAGGCAAAAGAATTCAAGGTTTTTGACAAAGACGGGGACAGATTATTAAGAATAACAAAAATTCGAGCCTATATAGATTTCTCAGGATTATTTTTCAAGGAAATACGGATAAGACGGTTAACTATAAGGGAACCTGAACTGGCTGTGGAAAAAAAAGAATTAGAGAGCGTCATAAATTCAATCAAGCAGTATCTGGAAAATAAAAAAGATGAAGACATCAGCGTAAGCCTGAAAAGTGCAAAGATAACAGACGGGAAGTTTACCTTGTCGGATGCAGAAACACAGACGACTGTCTCAGGCAGAGAACTTCGTTCGGAGCTGGCAGTAAAAAATAGTATTACAGCAATGCTGTCACTAAAATATGCAGGTCTGAAATTGCCCAACCTCCCTGAAGTTAAAGGCAGCCTTGAAGGGACGCTAAAGACAGACGGCAGCAAATTTGAGTTCTCCGGGGTAAAGTTTATCTCCTCGGGCTCTGTAATTAACGCAGCCGGCAAAATAAATCCTTTTGCAAAAGATAACTCCACGCGGGGAATCTTTTCAGGGGATGCTAACATACTCATCTCCACAATCAGAAAGATTTTTAATCTGCAAAAAGAAAGGGATGGTGAATTGTCTCTTAATGGCACGTTAGACCTGATTGCTCCGCAGCAGACAGAACGCAGTCAACAGCCCGCACTTAACAAGGGCAATTTAAACATCAAGCTCAATCTTAAAACAAAAGGCTGGTTTTATCTTGAGACATTAATGGAATTGCTTAAAATAGATGAGAACATCTCCGGGCTTATATCCCTTAATGGAAAAATCCAGGGGGTCTATCCTGATTTGTCGGGCGATGCTGACCTAACTTTTAAAAACGGCATGCTGGCAACCCTTCCCATAGACAGTGCAGCAGGTATCATAAAGTATAAAAACAAACGATTCAGCCTTGAGGATTTTACTGCACATACCTATGAAGGCGAACTCAAAGGCAATGCGTATCTTTACATACCCTCCGGCAACTATTCTGTAACTGCTGATGTGACGAATATTAACAGCCCTGAATTCTTAAAGTTTATTCAATGGGAGCCGCCATTCCCAAGAGGTAAAATCAGCGGGAACTTTGAACTAATTAAAGAATATAACGAGGATTTTGATATCAGGGCAGCAGTAAGTTACATAAATACCACAACGGAAGGCACTGAACTAAAAGACAGATTAAACCGCATAAAAGGGAACATTGAGTTAGGCAAAGGGATTCTCAGGATTAATCATTCTCAATTTTCAACAGCCCTTTCTGACCTCTTTCTTAACGGCGATATAGACTTAAATAATAACAAACTTAATCTTGACCTTGAACTCAAGAGCAGGGATGCCGCAGATCTGACATCTCCTCACTATAACGGTTTAAGGGCGCCTGTCAGGTTCAGGGGAAAAGCCACAGGTTCCACTATGGACCCAGAAATTCCTGGGCATATAGAGATAGGGACGGGCAGCGTCAATTGTGTATCATTCAACTCAATATCAGGAGATTTAACCTACAGTATAAAAACTCTTCTGGTTAAATCACTGACGATTGAAGAAGGAAAATCTACTTATGACATCTCGGGGAATATCAGATTCAAAAAGGCAACTAAACTATTTTCCTTTGACAGCCCTTATTATGATGCTGCAGCCGTTATTAAAAACGGAGATGCCGGTTCACTCCTGACTGCGGCGAGTTCCCTGACCGCCGAATGCAGACAAATCCCGATAACAGGTTCCATTAACGGCGAGTTAACCTTTAAAGGCGATGCAAGAGATTTCAGCGGAAAAGGAGAACTCAACCTAAATAACGGTGTTGTTTCCGGTCAAACAGTTGACCATGCGGTTATCAGGGCAGTGCTTACGCCGCAGAAGATAGATTTTCTATCCGTAGAAGTTATCAGCGGACATTCAAGAGTCAATGCAAAGGGGGCATTATATTTTGATGGAAGAATTGACGCATCAGCCGCATCAGAGAACATTGAGCTAAGAGATATAACATCCCTTGCCAATTCCAGTAATTACCTTGCAGCCAATATTAACGGGAAGGTTAGTGCGGACATCAAAGGGTCAGGGACAATTAAAAACCCTGAGGTAAAATTTTTCCTGAACATTCTTGAAAGCAGCTTCAGGGGCTCAAAGATAGGCAGAGGTGCTGTCAACGGAAAATTAAAAGACAACCGGTTTTTCGTTAAAGCCGAATTGCTTGAAGGGATAGTTACAGCAGATGCCGCCGGTATTTTTTCCAAGCCGGTGGAATGGGATATGACTGTAATCTTCAAAAAAGGCAATTATGATTTCCTTCTGTCAGGTTTGCTGAAAGAGGTGCCGTCACGCAGTGCGGTGACGGTATCATTGGAAGGAATTACAAAATTTGCAGGTCAGGGCAGCAAAGTCTCAATGGACTCCAAGTTTAGTTTTATGGACTTCAGCCTGTACGGGTACAATCTGAAAAATAAAAAAGACGTTGTTTTAAAATTATCCGAGAATGAATTTATGATTAAGTCTTTATCACTTGCAGGGAAAGACGCTGATATTTCTGCCTCAGGAACGGTTAAAATTGGCCAGAATTACAACATAGGGGTAGACGGCAGGATAAACCTTGAGCCGCTGCGGACAGCAAGTAAAGCCATTGAATCGCTT
This sequence comes from Nitrospirota bacterium, assembly GCA_016214355.1. GTDB lineage: Bacteria > Nitrospirota > Thermodesulfovibrionia > UBA6902 > DSMQ01 > JACROO01. The sequence continues at coordinate 24,551 of JACROO010000005.1, forward strand.
CAGGGAGAAGGAAATCTCGCAATCGGAATTTCAGGACCATGGGACACCCCTGAATTCAGGGGAAAAATAAATATAAAAGACAGCGCCGTGATATTAGCTGGCTTTCCTTACAAAATAGGGCCTGTAAACGGTGATGTATTTTTTAATAAGGACAGGATTACATTTGAGTCCTTTAACGCTGATTTTGCCAGCGGCAAGGTTGCAATATCAGGGATTGGATATCTGAAGGGGTTAACTCTAAGGGGGCTGTCAATTTCTCTTGCATATAATGACATTAAGCTCAGACATATTGAAGGAGTTAGTGCCGCCTTTGACGGCAGGCTTTTTTATGATTATTCAGCAAAGGGTCAGAGTCTTACAGGTGACATATTCATCAAAAAAGCAAAATACGAAAAAAGGACTGAGTGGAAAAGCGGACTGCTTACGCTTAAAGAGGTAAAAACAAAACAGCCGCCCCAAATACGTGTCGCACCGGCACTTCTGGCAAAAACAAAACTGAATGTGCATATAGCCGGGCAGGATAATATATCCATAGATAATAATCTTGCGAGGACGCCTGTAAAAATAGATATTACTGTGACAGGAACGGTATCGCAGTACGGGCTTATTGGAAAAGTTGAGGCATCAGGCGGGAGTATATTTTTCAGGGGCAACGAATTTAAGATTATTAATGGGAATACCGATTTTGTGGAAACTAACAGGGTCACTCCGGTCTTTCATATCCAGGCTGAAACCTTTACAAAAGGATACCGTGTAAGACTTAACCTTGACGGCCCGGTAGATAAATTTACTTTATCACTCTTTTCTGACCCGCCCCTGACAGATACGGATATACTCACACTGCTCACAGTCGGACAGATAAGTAAAGAAGCAAAGGGATTTGAAAGCGGCATTGGAGCCGGTGAGGCAACCGCATTTCTTACCGGAGGACTGCAAGAGGTAATGGAAGAGAGATTTAAGTATATTACAGGTTTTGAACGTTTTGAGGTTGACCCGCATACTACTTCTACAGGTGCAGTCAGCCCCAAGGTAACAGTCAGTAAACGCTTATTCAAAGAAAAGGTCTTTGTAACTTATTCTACATCAATAGGTACAACAGAAGAGAACATCATAAAACTTGAATATAATCTCGGCAGGAATGTCTCGCTCGTTGGTTCAAGGGATGAGATAGGCAGTCTGGGTGCGGATATTAAATTCAGGTTTGAGTTTAAATAGCGCAGATGACCGCAGATGAAAAAACGAGATTAAGAGCACGGATGAGCACGGATAAAACACAGATAAAATTGAATATAGCAACAGCGTTCTTCTTGCTGCTTACTGTTTACTGCTTACTGCCTACCGCTACTATTTACGCCTCGGATTCCGAAAAAGTAATTAAGGCAATTGAGGTGCAAGGGGTCAGGCGCATAAGACCCGAAGAATTAATAGAAATGATATGCCTTGCTGTTGGAGACCCGCTGGATAAAGATGTACTGCACACAGGCATAAAAAGGGCATTTAAAAAAGGGGTGTTCCTTGACATAAAGGCGGTAACCGAACCTTTACAAGACGGGGTAAAATTGAAATATATAGTCAATGAAATACCTGTAATCAACAGAATACTCATTGAAGGTAATAAGTTTATTACTAAAAAAAGGATTAAAGATTTCCTTGCAAAGGCACCTAAGCATAGTTTGGCAGAAGGCGGGGATTTTATCCTTACAGGGCAGGATGTAAGAGACGCAGAACTCGCACTTTTAAACTTCTACGACAAAAAGGGCGTTCCTAAAGTAAAGTTAAAAATTGAGGCAAAAAAAGACAAGACTCCATACAAAATTAACATTCGTATTATGATAGAAGAAGGGAAACCAATAATTATTAAAACCGTATCTGCCCCCCCCGAGATTAAAGGTATAATGAAAGTGTCGGAAGGCAGCATCTTTGACAGAGAACTTGTGGATAAGGATATAGCTGAGATTAAGCAATATTACAGAGAGCAGGGATACATCAACCCCATCGTTGGCCCTTATGAATTCAAAGACGGCGAACTCTCCATCCCCGTTGCTAAGGGATTAAAACTTGAAATAGATTTCAAGGGAAATACGATTTTCAGTTCAAAAAGCCTCATAAAAAAAATGCCGTTCATGGAAGACGAAGAGGTGACAGATAAATTAATGGACGATGCGGCAAATCTCATTAAACAAATTTACTGGCAGGAGGGATATAATCAGGTTCAGGTTGCCGGCGGCATGGAAACAAAAGGGGATGCTGTAAAGGTAACTTTTTTTATATTTGAAGACAAAAAAGTTATTCTAAGAGAGATAATATTTGAAGGCATTACTATCCCGGCTCAAACCATAGAAGGAATTATCCCGCTGAAAAAACAAAAACCTTTTGATGAAACCATATTAGACAGCAGTATAGAATCCATAATCAGTTTTTACAACGGACTTGGTTATCTTGACGCTGATATCAAAGAAGTGAAGAAAGAATTTAAAAATGACTACAAAGAACTTAAACTCATATTCGCAGTCAATGAAGGAGGACAGACAAAAATTGAAAAGATAAACATTTCAGGCAACAAGGACATCAGTTTAAATGATATAAATAAAGTTTTGATATTAAATGAACCCGCTCCATACAATGCTGTTGATATTGAAGATGCAAGATACAGGATTTTATCCCTTTACTCGCGTCTCGGTTATGCCGATGCCCGGGTTGAGATAGAAAAAATAATTGAAAACGGCAGGGCATTTGTTACTTTTAAAATAACAGAAGGCAGGCGTTTTTCAATAAGAAAAATCGTCATTCGCGGCAATAAAAAGACAAAGGATACGATTATCAGGAGGGAATTTGATATAAAAGAAGGAGAACCATACAATTACGAGAAACTCTTAAGCGCCAAACAACGACTTTATAAACTCGGACTCTTTACCGAGGTTTCCATTGAGCCAATTGAGACAACTACGCCTCAACCCAAACGACAGGAGATTAATAAGGATAATTTAAAAGACCTTCTCGTCTCTTTAAAAGAAGGGAATGCCGGGGCGGTTGAAGTCGGCATTGGTTACGGCGACTACGAAAGTCTCCGGGGCTTTTTTGATATAAGTTACCGCAACATGGGCGGCTATAATAAACAAATCGGATTAAGGACAGAACTGAGTTCAATAGAAAAAAGACATGTCTTAAGCTTTAAAGAGCCCCGATTTTTAAACAAGCCTCAATTGCCTCTAAAGATTTTTCTTACACAAGAAAATAAACGGGCAATAAATCTGGATACAAAAGATGTGATGTATAAAATAGACAAGACCTCTTTGCTTTTAGGTGTTGATAAAGAATTAACCGAAAGATTAAAGACAAACCTAAACTATGAATATTCCATTGTTGATACAAAGGACGTTAAACAAGGGGTAATCCTTAGTAAAGAAGATACAGGAACCCTCGGTATAAGCAGTATTTCGTCTTCTCTGTTCTACGACACAAGGGATAATCCATTTGACCCTACGGCTGGTTCTCTTAAAGGCATTGTGTTGAAGCTCGCTTCGGGTGCCCTCTTATCTGAGACAGAATTTATTAAAACAACTGTTCATGGCGCATGGTTTTTTAAGGTACAAAAGGGGCTTGTATTTGCCTTCTCTTTAAGGGGCGGCGGTGCTTACGGCCTGGGCGAAACATCTGAACTGCCTCTGATTGAAAGATTTTTCCTCGGAGGCAGAACTACTGTAAGGGGATACAGTCAGGACACCCTCGGACCTAAAGGTGCTGAAGATACACCTACAGGCGGTAATGCCTTTGCGATTGCAAATGTAGAACTCAGGATTTATCTCGTAAAAGGCCTGGGGCTGGTAACATTTGTTGACAGCGGGAATGTATGGAAAGACACAAATGATATAGATACAGATTTAAAATATACCGCTGGAGGGGGAATAAGATACAATACACCTGTAGGCCCGTTCAGGCTTGATTATGGACACAAATTAAATAAAGAAGGGGGTGAAAGCAGGGGTGAACTGCATTTCAGTCTCGGACATGCATTCTAAAAACAGTGAAAAGTGTAAAGTGAATAGTGAACAGTGTAAGAATACACCAACAACAGCGAGGAATATTTTTTCAGTTATAATTCATCATTCATTATTCCTCATATTTTTTCTCATCACTCATCACTCATTACTCATCACTGCTGTTAATGCTGAGGTTATTGAACGTATTGTAGCCGTCGTAGATGATGATGCCATCACGCTCAGCGAATTTGATAATGCCCTTCAAACTGCAGTAAATCCCGAAGCAAAAACAGATGTCCTGAACGGAATGATTAACAGGATTTTACTTTTAAGACAGGCTAAAAAATTCAAACTGGAAGATTCTCAGGCAGCGGATGACAATGCCCTTATTAACGATTATATAGAAAAAAGGTTAAAGGCACTTATACGGATATCTCCTGAAGAAATTGAGCCGTTTTATGAAAAGAACAAGAAATCATTCGGTGATAAAGACTTCTATGATGCAAGAAATGAGATAGAGACATATCTGATAGAAAAAGAGTTAAACAGGAAACTGCTTGAACATATAAAAGAATTAAGAGAAAAATCTTATATAAGGATACAGATGGAAAATGAAAACCCTGATTAACCCGAATACTTATAATTCTTTTATCACTGCTATTTCCTCGCACTCAGGAAACATCGGGCATTTAAGGCAGTCGCCCCATATCTTTTGCGGAAGGACATTTTTATCTATATATTCAAAGCCGAGTTTTCTGAAAAACTCAGGATTATAAGTAAGTGCAAAGACCCTTTTCACCCCGAGCAGCCTTGCCTCCTTCAAACACTGCTCAATAAGTTTTTTGCCTATGCCCTTGCCCTGATACTCCTCTACTACAGCAACCGACCTTCTCTCTGCAAGGTCTTCCCATAAGATGTGCAGGGCAGCAGTCCCTTTGATTTTACCTTTCTCTGCACAGACAAAAAAATCCCGTATATTTTCATAAATCTCATTCAAGGAGCGCGGAAGCATCTCGTCTTTTTTTGCGAACTTATTGATAAAGGAATGTATTGTCTTTACATCCTTGACCTTTCCCTTTCTAATATTCAAATTGCTTTACCTCCTTAATTCCTGCAAACCTCTCCTCAGTGCAGATTCATTAATCTGTACCGTGTCCTTTTTACGTTCCGAAATTATCTCCCTTAATGTACTGCAGGCTGTGTCAACATTTATGATACCGGTCCTCCCGATAAGCGCACCGAGAAGCACCATGTTTGCAGCCTGGGGGTTGCCGAGTTCTCCTGCAACATCAGTAGCCTTTATCCGGATAATTTCTATGTCTGAACGTCCGGGTGAACTTTTAATTAAAGACGCATTCATTATTAAAATGCCGTCTGGCTTCAACCGCGGGACAAATCTCTGCAGTGAGGCATCATTCATAATCAATAGTGCATCGGGATTCTTTACAACAGGAGAGCCTACCATCTCGTCCGATATTATCACTGTGCAGTTGGCTGTGCCGCCCCTTATTTCCGCGCCATAAGACGGAAACCATGTCACATCCCTGCCCTCCAGCATCGCAGAATGCGCGAGCAGCTTTCCGGTAAATAAAATCCCCTGCCCTCCAAATCCTGCGATGATAAGCTGTAAAAAATTACTGTTCACTATTCACCATTCACTGTTGACTATATTTATCCTTAATCACGCCGAGCGGGAAAACAGGAATCATGTTCTTCTGCATCCACAATAAAGCCTCATGGGAACTCATCCACCAGTCAGTCGGACAGGGCGAAAGCACTTCAACAAGGCTGAACCCTTTTTCATCAAGCTGGCACTGAAAGGCTTTTTTAATGGCTTTTTTTGTAATCAAGATGTTTTTAGTGGAATCAAGAGACGTCCTGCAGATGAAACTTGGTCCTTCAAGCGTACAAAGCATTTCAGATATTTTTATAGGAAAGCCTGCTGTCTTCCCTTCCCTGCCCTGTTTAGTAGTTGTTGTCTTTTGTCCTATAAGGGTAGTAGGAGCCATCTGCCCGCCTGTCATACCGTATGTAGCGTTATTGACAAAGATAACGCTGAAATTTTCCCCTCTTGCAGCCGCATGTATTATTTCTGCTGTTCCTATCGCAGCAAGGTCCCCGTCTCCCTGATATGTAAAAACCAGCCTGTCTGGCAAAAGTCGCTTTATCGCAGTAGCCACAGCAGGGGGCCTCCCGTGAGCGGTCTCAATTACATCAAAATTAAAATAATCATATGCAAAGATAGCACAGCCTACAGGTGCAAAACCAATCGTTTTTTCTCTTGCGCCAAGTTCATCAATTATCTCTGCAATGATTTTATGCAGCAGCCCATGCCCGCATCCTGCACAGAAACGAAAAGGAACGGGCTTCAGGCTTTTTGGTCTTTCGGTTATTTTTTTCACTTTAGTTCTTAGTTCCAAGTTTTAAGTTCTTAGTTATCTCTTTTTCTGTAGAGGTCAATCAGCATCCCTTCTCTTAAGCCATAATTGCTTACAATTATCTCCTTAAAGCCAAACATCTCCATCAGCTTAAGAAGTATAAGTGTTCCGGGCACTATAATGTCAAGCCTCTCCGGCTCAAAAGAATGGTATTTTATCCTTTCTTTTGCGGTTATAGTAGAAATCTTTGAATAGATGTCTCTTGCCTTCTTAATTGTTAACCTGAAATTATGAATCTTGCTGTGTTCAAATTTTAAAAGATGTTGTGCCATAGCAGCCAAAGCTGTAACTGTACCAGCGGTTCCAATAAAAACCGTGTCTTCAGAAAACAGCTTTTTAAAACTTCCGGCTGCGGATAGGATTTTGCGGGAAACAAAATCACCCATTTTAGCTAAATCCTTCTTTCCCGGAGGGTCGTTCCTCATGTATCTGTCTGCCAAATATACAACCCCGAGATTCAGACTGCGGACTAATTCAGGCTTTCTCCTCCTGACAAATATAAGTTCTGTACTGCCGCCTCCAATGTCAACCATCAGTGCAGTTTCAGGCAATTTAATACCTGCCATCATCCCCAAGGCGGTCTCGCTGATGACCTCTATTTTAAGGCCTGCTTCTTCCTTAGCCTTTTTTGAAAATTCATCCCTGTTTTTTGCATCCCTCAATGCGCTGGTTGCCACAACCGATGTCCTCAGAACATCATGCCGGGAAATTACATCGCTGAATTTTCTAAGGGCTTCTATTCCTCTTTTTATTGCCCTTTTAGTAATCAAAACCCGGCAGGTAATCCCTTCACCGAGCCTTGTCACGAGCCTTTCAGAATAAATCTTCTCAATGCCGTTTTTTTTCACATTCCCGATAAGGAGCCTGAACGTATTAGTGCCGATTTCTATAACAGCAAGGGGTCTGGTCTTATCAGTCATAAAAGATTATAACCCAATAAAAAATTTCTTGACAACATCAGAGGCATAATCAATAATTAAGCCATATAATCCTTAACCTTTCCCGAAGAGGAGACATCGTTATGGGGTAGTGAATGTTTCAAAAGAAAATTCCGGAAAAATAACAGTTACCTTTCCTTACAACATTCAGCTTGTTGAGAAAGTCAAAACAATTGAAGGCAGAAAGTGGCACAAGGATAAGAAATACTGGAGCTTTTCAAATACTAATGGGACATTAGAAAAGATTTTAAAGGTTTTTGAAGGCGAAGAAATTCATTTAGACCCTTTCTTGCAAACACGACTGCCTCACCCTGTCATTGCGAGGAGCGAAGCGACGAAGCAATCTCAGGAAAACCCCTCTTTGGCGAAACCTTCTTCTTTATCCCCCTCTTTAGCAAAGAGGGGCGAGGGGAGATTTTCTGATAAAAAATTATCTGCAACGACCTTTGAATATCTAAAGCGTGAACTCCTTTCAAGAAAATATAATTACAAAACCGTCAAAGGTTATCTTTACTACAACAGGGATTTTCTGAAATTCCAAAGC
>JACROO010000146.1 GCA_016214355.1 Nitrospirota bacterium
ATATTTGTGAAGGCTCAGGTTCCGGAACATCTCTTCAGCCAGTTTGAGATAAGAGCAGGGAACATCCCAATTATGACACAAGGCGCTGAATTTGCTGTTAAATACGAGGAAACAGAAAAGAAATTTACAGTATGGTCACTGATAGGCGGAGTAGTTGTTTATATGTATGTGGACAGGATAAGGGTAGAAGAAGGACAACAGGTAACTTTAAAGGAAGGTGAAGTTTATGAAAAGTCTGTGTCCATTCAGGAAAAAGTCAAAGAGGCGTTGATAAAGACGTCAAAGAGATTGGGTGGGAGTTTGTTAATTGAAGAAGAAGTTGTATCTACCGGTGGGCCGCTGAGAATTAAAATCGGCGGCGTGAAGAACAGAAGGGGGGATGCGCCATATACAGTTAATTTCAAGGCTATTATGACCGGTGGAAGCGGGAAAATTAAGTCAGTCAATTGGAATTTTGGAGACGGCGAAAGCGCTACTGGAAAAGCGGTGCAACATACCTTTACCCAGGGAGTCTATGTGGTTGTTGTCACAGTGGAAGACGAAAATGGACAAAAAGCTACGTCTCAGGTTAGTATTTCCGTGGAAGAGCAATGTGCTTGCTGAGATAAATAAAAAACTTTTTTAAATAAATCAGCATCAGGCATGCTGATAGGAACTTATTTGCATGCTTTTTTCTTACTACAGTTTTTAAAATTTTAAAAGACCTTTGAGGTAGTGAGGAGCAGGTTATAGAATTACCCTTTCTGATTATTCTTTTGTTTTTAGGCCTGGGCGGCGGGTTTCTCTCAGGACTGCTTGGGCTTGACCGACGCACAAATTACCTGCGCCTTGCGATTGCAATTATTATCGCGATAACAGGGCTAAGGATGTGGTATCAGGTGGTGACAGAAAATTGAGTTAAAAAAAATAATTCCGGAAGAAACTTTTATTCTACTTTAACCACTGACTCGGATATCCAGTATTTATCCTCTCCGTAGGGAATCTGGTACCATCTTATATTTCTCTCGTCAACGGTCTCTTGCAGTATTCCGAACCTATTTCCCTTGAGCATCTGTCCAACTTTTCTTGATGTAAGTGTAGGCATCTCCCTGATGTTGGCTGTATTGACTGCAACAATTATATATCTGCCGCCTGATGCTGTGCCTTGAGGCACTGATTTTGTCAGGTTTTCGCCTGAAAGCATTTCAGCAGCCTGATCTCTTGCTTTTTCTTCCTGAGGCAGCAGGGCAGGGGAAAGGACAGCTTTGAATTCTTTTGCGGCAGGGGCGGAAGTGTTGAGTGGAGCGGTTGTTCTGACAGATTCGGAGGGCTGGACAGTCGTTGTCTCTGCCTTGGGAGTTGTCAGAGGCAGAGGCGTGGATGCATTTGAAGGCACGGTTATTTTTTCTGTGCTTCCTGTAATTTTATCATGCAGATAAATATAGCCGATAACACCTGCCAGTAAAATTAATATAAATCCTGCAAATAACGACACTAATCTGTTTTGGCTTTTTTTCGTAAGTTCGCTGTGATTGAGGCTTTTTACGGCATGGGTTACGTGCTGGGGGAAAATGGTATTATTTTCTTCAAGGTATGCAGCCATTAATGCCCTTGAGACCAGCAGGTTTATAAGCCTTGGAATTCCACTTGTAAGTTTATGTACAAGTTTGCCTGCCTTTTTGTTTATTTTCAGATTTTGCTTGCCTGCCTTGATAAGCCTGTGGTTTATATAGTCCAATGTCTCATCAGTGCCGAGGTGTCCGAGGTGTATCCTTGTAGTTATCCTCTGGTTTAGCTGTCTAAGCTTATCCGCAGTTAATTTTGATTCAAGCTCGGGCTGTCCTATCATAACGACCTGAAGGAGCTTCTCTTTGTCGGTCTCAAGGTTTGAAAGCAGCCTTAACTCTTCAAGTGTGTCCTCGGGAACATTCTGTGCCTCATCAATGATTATAATAATCCGCCTGCCTTCAGAGGATTTTTCTATCATGAAGTCTCTGAATGCCTTTATAATTTCATTCTTATTTTTACGTTTAAGGTTAATGTTCAGGTCCTCAAGGACTGAAACTAAGAATTCTTCAGGGGATAGCCGCGGCGTAAGGACCATTGCTATTTCTGCCTTTGGCTTCCACTTTTCCAAAAATACATTAAGGAGAGTCGTTTTTCCGCTTCCGGGGTCGCCTATGACTGTGGTAAATCCTTCTTTCTGCTCTACTGAATAATCCAGCAGGAGGAGCCCTTCATTGTGGGTTGATGACGGATAAAAGTACGCAGGGTCAGGTGTCAGTTTAAAGGGGTCTTCCTTAAGACCGAAGAAATTTAAAAAGTCCATTATTTTGCACCGCCCATTGTTGAGATAAGGTCGTATATGGGCAGAAGCAGTCCTGCAATAATTACTATAAAGATTCCGCCTATAAACAAGATGACTATTGGTTCAATCATTTTCTCCATTTTTTGAGAGACGTCATGAAGCTTTTTAAGGTACTCATCCGAGAGATAATTAAGCTGTTCAGTAAGGTTGCCGGTTTCCTCGCCGATGCGTATCAGCCGGGTTACCAGATTTGGAAACAACGCCCCGTGTTTCTTTATTGCCTCATGAATCCTGCTTCCTAATAAAATATCTTCTTTTACAACTATCAGTGCCTTTCTGAATACATCATTATTTATAACTTTTATCAGAATGTCAAATGACTTGTCAATTGTAATGCCGGAGGAAAGCATGATCCTTAATTGTTCTGAAAATAGCGCAAGAAGCCTGTTAAATACTATCAGTTTGATGATTGGCATTTTTAATTTAGCCATGTCAATGTAATATTTTATTGCATCACTCTTTGACAGTATTTTGAAAGCAGCGAAAAAAAGAAGCGGAAACAGTATAAAGACATACCAGTTGGCGGTGCTGAAATTACTTGCGACAATGAGGAATCTTGTTATAAAGGGAAGTTTGACTGACATGAATTGAAAGAGGGATGTCATCTTTGGCAGGACATAAATGAGCCAGAACAGCAATGCCCCTGTTGTTGTAATAATGGCAAATATGGGGTACATCAATGCCCTTCTTATTGCACTTTTTAAGTCCTCCATTCTCTGAAGGTGCACTGCAACATCGGAAAGGCTTTTATCCAGACCGCCTGTCTCTTCACCAACAGACACAAGATGAATAAAAATTTCAGGGAATATATCCTGATGCTGCGATAATGCCGCTGAAAGGCTTGAGCCTAATTCTACTGTCTTTCCGATTTCTTCAATTCTTCTCTTGAAACGCTTATTTTCTAATGACTCGGCAATATCAGAAAGAGATGTAAGCAAAGGGATGCCAGCCCTTAACATAACTGAAATGCCGTTTGCGAATTCAATTATGTCTTTTGTTTTTATTCCAACTGACCGGAGCTTGTTTATGTAAACCTTGGCAAGTTTATTTGACTTTTTTATGTCTAAGACATGGAGGCCTGAAGATGACACATTATCGTAAGCAAGGTCCATATCGCTTTCTTCTACAAAACCCCTGATTACATCGCCTTCTAAATTTATTGCCTTGTAAGTAAAAAAGGGCACTAAACTATTACCCTCCTGATTTCTTCTATGCTTGTAATTCCGTCTATTACCTTTTTTATCCCGTTGAGTCTAAGCGTGACCATGCCGTTCCTTAAGGCTGTGTCTTTCAGCTTGTTTAATGAGACCGTCTCGGTAATGAGCTCCCTGAGTTCATCGTTGATAATCATTATCTCTCCTACAACTGTCCTTCCCATGTAGCCTGTCCGGTTGCAGGCTTCGCAGCCTTTAGCCCGGTATGCCGTACTTATTTTGTATTCATCTCTCTCCTCAAACAAGTCAAATAATCTGAGTTCTTTTTCTGATACAGGATATGCTTCCTTGCAGATATTGCATAATTTTCTTACGAGTCTCTGTGCAACTACTGCAAACAGGGATGAGGAAAGCAGAAATCGGTCAATACTAAAATCCAGCAGCCTCGGTATGGCTGTGACGGCATCATTTGTATGCAGGGTACTGAGGACAAGATGCCCTGTAATAGATGCCCTTACGGCGATCTTTGCTGTTTCTTCATCTCTTATTTCGCCAAGCAGTATTACGTCAGGGTCCTGCCTCATGAAATTCCTTCCGGCAAGGGCAAAATCATAGCCTGTCTTTGGATTAACCGATGTTTGTTTTATGAAGCTGAGCTTGTATTCCACTGGGTCTTCTACTGTTATGACATTCCGTTCAATAAGGTTTATTTCCCGCAAGGCTGCATATAAGGTTGTGGTTTTACCGCTTCCGGTTGGTCCTGTAATAAGGATAATCCCGTAGGGTTTCTGGAACAGTTTGCTCAGACGCTGTATATCCTCAGGCGCAAAGCCGAGATTAGTTATCCTGAGCAGTGAACCCGTGCCTGCAAGGATTCTTATCACAGTATTTTCCCCGTAAATAGTCGGTATTGTTGATACGCGCATTTCATATTTTTTATTTAAAAAAGTCATTGAAAAAGACCCGTCCTGCGGGAGCCTTTGCTCCGAGATGTCCAGCATTGACTGCACTTTTATCTTTGTTACAATGCCGTTATAGGCAATCTTAGGGATGCAGAATCCATACTGCAGAACTCCGTCTATCCTGTAAAATACGTCAATTGTATCTACGGTAGGAGTAATGTGTATATCAGTTGCCTTTCTATGTACCCCTTCCATAATCAGGTTCTCCGATAAGGTTGAAATAACAGCGGCTGGAGGCGTTATGGCAGACTTTAACTCCGTAATAGATGTAGCAATGCGCTGCCCGATCGGGTTCGCAAGGAAAAAATAAGACTTTTCCAGCGTTTCGTGAAAACCTTCGCTGTCAATCATGAAAACCCTCGGCTGTTTGCCCGTTATTTTTAATACTGTATCTACAGCGAGTACGTTGGCAGGTGTTGTTATCCCTATCTCAATGGCATTGTCGGCTAAACGGAGGGGGATGAAACCTATTTTTTCAGCAATATCCTTTGGGATAAGCTTGATAACCTCTTCAGATACAACATATTCAGAAAGGTTAATAAAGGGAATTCCTGCCTGTTCTGCGAGGGCTAAAGCGATTTCCTCGGAAGAAACAAACCCGAGTTTTACAAGGAGGTCGCCTAAAAGTGTGCCTGTTACCTTTTGATGGGCAAGTGCCATCTGCACTCTGTCTTCTGTTATAAGGTTTTTTTCTTTTAGGAGCTGACCAAGCTGCATATTTTAAAACTTAAAACTGGGAACTAAGAAGTAAGAACTAACCGGATTCAATCTTAAGTTTTCAGTTCTCATTTCCCAGTTTTCAGTTCTCAGTTGCTGATAATCTTCGGTATTAGCATTATCACAAGTTCAGTGTTTGTATATGACTTATCTACACTTTTAAAGAGATTCCCTAAGAGAGGGATATTGCCGAGTAACGGCACCTTTTTTTCAGTTAATTGCTCCTTTTTATCTATAAGTCCGCCTATGACAACCATCTGTCCATCAGAAATCTTGACAGTTGTGCTCAGTTCCCTTAAATCAACCGTTGGTAATTTTATCTGTACAGCGTTAGTTCCGGTTCCTATTGACTGAGATTCCAGTGATACCAGGTTTGAAACTATCGGGGTTATGGTCAATGTTATTTTTCCATCTTCATTTATATACGGGACTAAACCAAACATTATTCCTGAAAGAGTGCTGGCCGTCTGTATAGTATAGGTAACTTCTGAGCTGCCGCTTACAGAAGTCGTTGTTGTTTCAACCCTTGAAATATAACTTTGAATCCTGCCTGCGCTGAGAATGGCTGTCTGCCCATTCATTATGCTTACCCTTGGATTTGAAAGCGTTTTTACATCGCCCTGAGTCTGCAACGCGTTGAGGATAGATGTAAAATTGCTTCCTGTAACTCCAATCTGAAAAGCTGCCCCGCTGCTGCTTACGATATCTTTAAAATTTGAGGCTTTGAGTTCGAACCTGCCGATGCCCTGCCAGTTGCGTACGACACTCCAGTCTATGCCGTACTTTAAACTATCTGATAATTGAACTTCAATGATGCGTGCCTCAATGAGCACCTGCCTGTTAAGTACCTTCTGTAAATTAGCAATAAAATTTTCAACCCTTTCCATCTCCTTTTTTGAGGCAGTAACCATAATTGTACTTGCCATTCTGTTAATGGTAAAACTTGACTTCGCTGCGGCTTCGCCTGCCGCGGGTGCAGGGAGGAGGGTTTTTAATGAGCTTTCTATTGCGTCCCAAAACTGAAATGAAACTTTGTCAGAAGCAGATTTTGCAGTGATGCCGCCTTTAACAGAAGTGGTTTGCCCTTCTCCTCCGGATGAGCCGCCGAGAATGTCACCCCCAACATCTATCTGATAATCCTGTATTACATTTGGCTGTCCGAGTTCAAATATTTTTGTCCCCACGGATTTAACAATAAGTATATTGTCTTTGATTAAGTAAAAATAATCTACGGAATCAAAAATGATGTTCAGCGCGTTTTCCACGCTCATGTTGTTTAAAGTCATAGTAATAGGAAGGTCGGGATTTACACCTCGCTCCATAACAAGATTTAGGCTGGCTGTCTCTGCAATGGTGTATAACACATCCCTCAGCGGGGTGTTCCTTGCGGAAACAGAGACTACCTTGGTCTGAACCGGGGTTATGTCTTCTTCAGCAGGGACAAACTCAGGGGTTTTAAGTTCAGGTGTTTTAGTTTCAACTGTGGTTTCTTTTCCTATAAAGTCTGATTTGTTTCCAGGCTCTTTTTCTTTAGCTGTTTGTGTAGTGGCACAGGAAAATAAAAATAGAATACAGAACACAGAACACAGAACACAGAAAATAAAAGGCAGAATGTTTTTAGGTTTTTTAGTTCTCATTTCTCAGTTCTTACCTCTCACTTTATTTTTTCCATATATAACCACTGACTTGTCTTATTTTTCAATAGGACCCTGTCGGGTTCTATCCTGGCAATTGTTATCCCGTTAATGCTTTCCCCTTCTTTTACGACAATTCCTTTGATTACTGCCATCCTGATTTTGTCGCTGACTACGATAAGGTTTAACATATCTTTACCGCCGGTCTTAGGAGCTAATTCCTCCAGCGATACAGGTGGAAATGGGACTCCGGCGGGAGCAGGCGGTTTAAAATCTATGGGACTCCCCAGTTCTTTAACGATATGAACTCTCTGCTGTTGTTTAATTCTGATATCTGATGGGGTAGATTGTACGGGCAGTTGTTTAACGCCCTGAAGGATTTGCATCTCGCTTTCTGAAAGTTCTCCCTTTAATAATAAATAAAACAATTTACTCTTTAAATTGACAGAATTTGCTATCACCATGAGTATTATAATTAAAATCACAGGAAAAACAATTAGTTTTTTTATTTTTTTGTCCATTTTATTTTTCTGCCTTTAATACGGGCAATCTCAAAACCCCCTGTATATTAAGAACAACGTTTCCTGCCGAGACCCTTGATACGTAAAACCGGTTGATTTTATAGTGGGGCATTCTCAGAGATTCAAGATAGCCTATGTAATCTACGATTGTTTTGTAATTTTTTACAGGTATAACAATTTCAACCGGCAGTCTTTTTTCTTCTCCTGTTTCTTCAAATCTGGTTATTGTTATAGAGGCGTCCTTCATGTTTATTTTCAAACTGTCAAGCGTTTGAAAAAAGGTTTTTTCTGAATAAATACCGGGTGCACCAGATTTAAGTTCTTCATTAAGATATTTTAGCCACGCATCCATTTTATTAATCTGGTCGTTGACCCTGTTCTTGTTAGCAGTAATATTTTTTAAAGTTCCAAGCGTGTCATTAAGGTAATTAGTATATTTATGAAGGGTTATCGCTGAAAAAATTAACAGGCTCAGGACAATGCCGCTTGCAATGTAACGAGGGAAAATGTTTTTTAAATAATTGTTAGATATTTGCATTTAATCTTTATAATCCATTTTAATTATAAAAGTTTTTTTGTCAATGTCCAGCGCCTTGTCTGTTATCTTTGAATTTTGAACTTTATTCAGAGAATCGGTTAAGTCCTGGAATGCCGTCTGTATAGAACTGTATGTGTCTGCCTCAACCGTTCCATTGATGACAATTTCAAAAGAATTGTCTTTTGCTACAGCCTCAATGGAATTAACACTTGAATTTTTCATATCTATTTCGCCTAAGACAATTAATAGCTTTTGAGCTGCAGGAACAGGCTTTTCAAGAAAATTTACCACCGGCAGATAGCGGGTTAATTCGGTTTCCTTTGCACGGTAGTCTGAGAGTACACTTTCAATATCTGCATTTGTTTTTTTAACAGATTTCAACAAGCCTTTTATATTGAGCACATTCGTTGCATCATGAAGCATTAAACCGAGGCATAAAAGAGCAAGTGCGATAAAGACGCGTGATGCATTTGTCATGTAGTTATTCAGTATGTTTATATTCTTGAATTCCCTGTTCAGTATGTTTGATGCCCTTGAAGCGTGAAAAGAGGAGATAGGGACGATAAACTCATTAAATGTATCCTCGCTGCAGCGGATGTCGCCAGATTTATTAAGGCATGCCAGAGGGATAGATGGTCTTTCACTGATATTGTAAAGCCGTGATAAATTGCCTGCGAGCATAACCATAGAGGGATTTATTCTGACATTCTGCAGGCAATAATTTATTGTCATATTTATGTCTTGAATATCAATGGCGGAGATATCGGTTGATAATGATTTAAATTTCCTTATGAAATAGATTGCCCCTTTTCTAATGAGAAATGCTGTTTTTTCGGTCTTTGCGCCTAAAACACCGATGATTGCTTCTTCAGACGCTTCAGACCTGAATAATGGCACAGTAGAAAAAACTGAGGGATACAATGCCTTTATTGTTTTACCGTTATCGTAAAATCTGCCGGCTACCTTTCTGATTTCTTCGTTTTTTACAGCAAAATAAGAAACCTCCAGTACCTTTTTGTTCTCAATAACCCTTTCTCCGATGATGGTATATATGAATGAAAAGTCTTTTATTTCTGAGGTCTTTCTTATTTCAGACTCTATAATTTTTTCAAGGTGTCTTGCCTTTACAACCGGAAGGGTGATTACATTATGGTAGGATTCAGTAAAATCGCAAGTTACAATAAATTCTTTTGATGTTTCTTTTTTAAGATAAATATCAAACTGGTCATTCGGGATTGTTTCAGTTTTCTCAACAAAGATACCGGTATCCCTTAAAGAAGCATGGACGATTTTTGTATTTTCTTCTTCAAAACTGACCGCAATGGTCGTCTTCCCCAAATATTGTCTCCTTTTCAAATAAAATATCGGGTCAAACCTTGCCACATTTTAACACATTCAGAATTTCGGGACAACTTTTTTATTTTTTTAATAATTTCTTAACACTCGGGAATGTCTCAATATTTGTGTGAGGAATAAAAAGCCCTGAGACATATTCGTCCATAAATGAGCGTGATACAGACAGCTCAAGATATGTCATTTTTTTTGCTATCTCTTCTGCCTCTTCACGCATCTTCTTGGAAAGGGCACAAAGATAGGCACCTCTGATTGATGTATTCCCCATGTATTCAAATTTTCCCCTCGGTATATCAGGAAGCATTCCGAGGATTATTGCCTTTTCTATATCCAGAAATTTTCCAAACCCACCTGCGATATAAACCTTATTCACATCATTAAAAGTGTAGTCCGCTTCCTTAAGAAGTATAGACAACCCTGCATATATAGCTGACTTAACCCTTATTATATTTTCCATATCAGGCTCTGTGATAACTATGTCTATGTTATTGCCTGAATA
>JACROO010000154.1 GCA_016214355.1 Nitrospirota bacterium
AAAAGACTTCCCTGGAAAGAAAAAGCCAAAATAAGATGGCATTATTTTGAAAAATATGGTGAACAGAAGCTTGATATAATATCGTCTACATTTGAAGAAGTAAATCCTTTTAAACAAATAGTGTTGCATGAGGGTATAAGACTTTGAAAGTCGGCGCTTTCTTCGCAGAAGAGCTTACAGAAGACCTTAGTAGGCTGGACCGCTCAGTTGAAATGATAAGGTACTCATTGCAGCAATGCCGGAAAATAGGCATAAAGAAGGATTATTCTTTAGAAGAGCTTGACAGATTCGAGAGCCTTACTTCGAGGTTCGCCAGAACGAGCGACATTTATACTCAGAAAGTAATAAAAGGAATAATCCTGATATTAAGAGAAGAAGCAAATACCTTTATAGACAGGGCAAATTTGTTTGAGAAGCTCGAAATAGCAAGTGCGGAAGATTTGAAACTGATTAGGGACCTAAGAAATGAGATATCTCATGATTATAAAGTGGACGATATTGCAGAGATATTCGAGGCCGTCATTGAATATTGCGACAAGCTGATAGAGGTTATTGATAAGACAAAAGTTTTTGTGTCGGCGAAAAACTTGGTTTAGAGTCTGCGTACCATTATATATCTGTGTGTTATTTAAGGAAGATTAACAGCAATGCCGAGAGGAAGGCCGCTGAAAAGGAAATAAACGGTCGCTGTCCCTGTTTTTTGGGTAAGACAGCGAAACTAACTGAGCATGGAAAAGAGAGGAACAGGCAAATATCAAAGAAGAGATACATAGGAGAGCAGTATTTTGGGCTGAGCAATTTACATAACAACGCATACCGGGCGAGATTCACGAGACTGATAAAAAATGCAATAGATGTGTTATGCAGGCAGATGGCATTTAATCTGTTTAGAGGCGGCAGGGTACTTGGGGTAGTATGAGATAGGCATAGGGAGTAGTATATCCAAAATACAGAAAAAGAGAGAAAACCTCAGATAGAGCAGATAAAAAGAGGTAAAAAGGCAAAGGAAAACATAAAAAGACATAAAAAGAGAGATGTAGGAAGCCTAAATCTGGTTGGGACACGGCTGATTTGAAAAAAATCGGGCAAAGATATAAGGGAATAAACTAAACTATGATAAATTCAAAGGTCTCTATATATGTAGATAAGGAACTTTTATAAATGTATAAACACATGTCCGCTCC
Organism: Nitrospirota bacterium; assembly: GCA_016214355.1. Taxonomy (GTDB): domain Bacteria; phylum Nitrospirota; class Thermodesulfovibrionia; order UBA6902; family DSMQ01; genus JACROO01. The sequence continues at coordinate 1,185 of JACROO010000154.1, forward strand.
CAATCATACTCACAAAAGGCGTCCTTATAATGATTTAGGAAGTTATGATTTTTTGATATGTGGCGCTGGCATAATTGGTCTTACAATAGCCAGAGAATTGGTAAAAAAGGGCTATGAGAATATAATTATAATAGAAAAAGAAGACTCAATAGGCAGACACGCCTCTGGAAGGAATAGCGGGGTGCTACATGCAGGTATCTATTATACCCCAGACAGTTTGAGGGCAAAATCATGTCTTGCTGGCAATATCACGATGAAGGAATATTGCAGAGAGAAAGGGCTTTCAATCTCTGAAACAGGTAAGGTTATAGTTGCAAAGGATGATAATGAAGTTGCTACTTTAAAAGAGCTTTATCTGAGAGCCCTCAAGAACGGGGCAAGGGTTGAACTGATTGATGAAAGGCAACTTGAGGCTATTGAGCCTAATGCAAAGACCTGTGGAATTGCCTTATACTCTTATGATACCGCGGTTGTTGACCCAAAGGCTGTCTTAAATAGTCTTTATGACGAACTTGTTTTTTCAGAAAAGGTCAATATTCTTCTTGGTGCTAAATTTAATGGTTTAAAATCGAGTAATACTGTGTATACAAACAAAGGGAAGGTTAGTTTTAATATTTTTATAAATACAGCTGGTGCATACAGCGATAAGGTTGCTCATGTCTTTGGAGTCGGTTTAAATTATAGACTGATTCCATTTAAAGGGATATATAGGAAGTTAAAGAATAATGAATCTTACAACATAAAAGGGAATATCTATCCTGTTCCTGATTTAAGAAATCCGTTTTTAGGCGTGCATTTTACTAAAAATATAAATGGAGAGATTTATCTTGGTCCGACTGCGATACCTGCATTTGGCAGGGAAAATTATGGGATTATAGAGGGAATAGATATAGAGGCGGTTGATATCTTATGGCGTGAGGCAATTCTCTTTTTAATGAATTCAGGATTCAGGACAGTCAGCCTTACAGAGCCCAAAAAATATATTCATAAATATTTTTTTGAGGATGCCTCAAGGTTGGCAAAGAGCCTGAGGTCTGAAGATATTATTGCTTCGGAAAAGGTTGGAATAAGGCCGCAGCTCGTTGACTGGAATAAGAAACAGCTTGTAATGGATTTCGTGGTAGTAAAAGATGGAAACAGCATTCATGTCCTGAATGCAACCTCTCCTGCTTTTACGAGTTCTATGGCATTTGCTGAGTTTGTAGTTAGAGAATATATCACTACTGTCCCAACGTTATTGAAATAAATTCAATTGGTTATGATTATCAGCATTTGGTTCTTCATAGTCAATATCCGAAAGAGCCTGTAAAATGGGCGTTTTCTCGAACAGCGTGACGCTCAAAATCTGTAAAATTGTGTAGAGGCTGCGATTAATACAAAGTTGTTTCTTGACGATAGCTACCAGCACATAGATGGAGATAGCGATCCAGATTTGAGTTTTGACAGCGTTTTCTGTAGTACCATAAAATGCCTTGATTCTTTGGTGCGGCTTGATCCATTTGAAGAACAGTTCGATTTTTATAAATATCTTTACAAGGATTAATTCTACGTGTTAATATCTTGAATATAAAAGAATTAACATTAATTATCTGTTGTTCTTTATGAGAGTAAAATATGTACATATTTTAATGAAACGCTATACTAGGATATGTTGACAGAAATGCTCTTCGACCATACAAAGTAGTGGTAAATGCAGGGAACGGCTGTGCAGGGAGAATAATAGACCTCTTTGAAGAGTATCTGCCTTTCTCTTTCATAAAAACAACCACGAACCGGATGGAGATTTTCCAAATGGAGTGCCAAACCCTTTGCTGCCGGAAAACCGCGATGCAACAGCCAAAGCAGTAAGGAAAGACAGCGCCGATATCGGCATAGCATGGGACGGAGATTTTGACAGGTGTTTCTTTTTTTGGTGAGAAGGGAAATTTCATAGAAGGATATTATATAGTTGGACTGCTTGCCTCTGTAATGTTAACAAAGCATCCGCATTCAAAGATTATTCACGATCCACGACTCACATGGAATACTATTGATATTGTTACAAAGGCAGGCGGCATTCCTGCTATGAGCAAGACAGGGCATGTCTTTATAAAAGAGAGGATGAGACTGGAAAGCGCTGTTTACGGCGGAGAAATTAGCAAATGATATCAGATATAATAATCTTAGTTGGTGGTTTTGGCAGACGACTCCAGTCTATTTCGCAGGAAGCACCAAAGCCTCTTATGCCAGTTGGTAGTAGAGTGTTTTTAGATTTTGTTTTGGATTGGATTTCAAAATATAATATTAGAAAAGTTATTTTAAGTATTTACTACAAGCCGGACTTCTTTCAGGCATATTTGGATAGGCGTTCTTTTCCATTTGAAATTGTAACTATCGTTGAACCGGTTCCCATGGGCACTGGAGGGGCCATTAAATTTACACTTGATAATGTCGATGTGTCGGATGCGTTTTGTGTGGTTAATGGGGATACTTTTTTAGATTTTAATCTAAATGTAATGTTTGAGTCGTTTATATCCCTGCAATGTTCTGCGATGATTGGATTATCGTATGTCAAAAACGCAGAACGATATGGTATTGTCACATACAATAAAAATACGGCGCTTTCATTTTCCGAAAAGATTTTTAACAAGGCCGGCTGGATAAATAATGGTTGCTACCTTCTCAGGAAACAGATATTTGGTTCCTATCAGGGGGTATTCTCTATGGAGAAGGACATGTTTCCTGATTTAGTTAAACAAAATCAATTATATATTTTTCAAACAGCGGGCAACTTTTACGATATAGGCGTGCCGGAGGACTATTATATGTTTATAAGGAACTTTTCTGAACCTAATACGGAAGGTGTCATAAATGGAATTTGATGTGCAAGGCAAGAAAATTGGAGACGGACATCCTGTATTTTTCATTGCTGAAGCCGGAGTTAATCACAACGGATCTTTAGAATTGGGCTATAAGTTAATCGACGCTGCCCTTGGGGCCGGAGCAGATGCAATAAAATTCCAAACGTTCAAAGCTGACAAATTGAACACAAAAAATGCACCTAAATCCTCATATCATGTAGAGACAACGGGTTCCGATGATAAGCAAACCTGGTATGAACTTTTGAAAACACAGGAACTTAGTAAAGAGCAACATTTGCATTTAAAGAGTTATTGTGATTACAAGGGGATTATTTTTCTCAGCACTCCTTATGATGAAGAAAGTGCAGATATGTTGAACGAAATAGGTTTGCCCCTTTTTAAACTTGCCTCGACGGACACTAATAACATTCCCTTTGTGCGACATATAGCAAAAAAGGGTAAGCCAATTATAATTTCAACAGCTTTTTGTGAAATGGTTGAAGTGCAAGCTGTGGTGAATGCGATTCGGTCCGAAGGGGTAGATTCTTTTGTTGTGCTTCAATGTACCGGTAATTACCCTGCTATCTTAGATGATTCACATCTTAATGTCATCTCCACATACAGGAAACAACTGAGATGCCTTGTCGGATATTCAGATCATGCGTTTGGGTCAATAAATGCGATTGCTTCAACAGCATTAGGATCATGTGTCTATGAAAAGCACTTCACAATAGATAAGTTGCTTCCTGGCCCAGATCATAGGATGTCCCTCGTCCCTGCTGAACTTAAAGAAACGATACATGCCGTTCGTCTTACGGAAAGAGCACTGGGTAGCCCTGAAAAGCGCACCTTACCATCCGAAGCAGAAAATCGGATTAAACTCCGTAAAAGTGTTGTTGCAGCCCACAATATAGCAAAAGGAACGGTATTGAAGAGGGAAATGGTAGAATTTAAACGTCCTGGAACTGGGATTTCTCCTGCGAAGTTAGACGATTTTATAGGAAGGATTCTTAAGGTTGATCTGCAGATAGATTCTATTCTCAGGGAAGACATGTTTTAGCTTGAAATGGTGAAAGAAAAAATTGTAATCATCGGAGCAGGCGGATTTGGACGAGAGGTATTATCACTAATTAATAGAGAACGATACATTGCTATCGGATTTATTGATACTCATCCTTGCAATCATTCCAGTCTATCAGTACCGATCTTGGGGAATGATTCACTCTTAACAGAATTGAAAGGAAAAGGGATTGCATCTTGCGCATGCGTAGCCGTTGGAAATAATAGTAAACGTCAAGACCTTTTTGAAAAGGTATTAAAATCGCAGTTGGTATTGCCGCCGATAATACATTCAAGTGCCACTATTTTGACAATAAAGTCAATCGGTGAAGGGGCTATTATCTATCCTAATGTGGTAATAATGACTGACTGTAAAATTGGGAACGGTGTGTTGGTAAATGCTGGAGTGACTTTAGGGCATGATGTTGAATTAGGAGATTTCAGTGCGATTAACCCCGGTGCTCATGTGGCGGGTAACGTGATTATTGGCCAACGGGTTCTGATTGGAATAGGGGCCACCATATTAGAAAATTTACGAGTTGGTGATGATGCTGTTATTGGTGCAGGAAGTGTTGTGCTAAAGGATGT
>JACROO010000155.1 GCA_016214355.1 Nitrospirota bacterium
AATTGTCAAAAAGGGAAAATATGCCTCAACCTGATGACTTTGATACCCTTATAATGATGGGCGGACCCATGAGTGTTAATGAGGATAATATTTATTCTTATATTAAAGAAGAGGAGAAACTTGTCAGGAATTTTATCGCAAAAGGAAAAAAGGTTTTTGGTGTATGTCTTGGTGCACAGATAATGGCAAAGGCGTTAGGGGCAAGAGTTTATACAGGACACAAACAGGAGATAGGATGGCACGACATTGAACTGACAACCGAAGGGATAAAAAACTCACTCATGCAGAAACTTGCCACTCATCCGCAGGGAGGTGATTTTTGGAAAAGGTTTAAGGTCTTTCACTGGCATGGTGAGACATTTGATATCCCTCAGGGCGCTGTGAGGCTTGCCGGTTCAGAACTCTATCCCAATCAGGCGTTCAGATGCGGCGATAAGGCTTATGCCTTCCAGTTTCATATTGAAGTAAATAAAGATATAATATCCGGGTGGTTTAAGGACAATCCAGTTGCAGAAAAGATAAAAGAAGAAACAGAGAAATTTTATAATGTCTGCTGCGGCAGGGCAATGAATTTTTATGAACTCTTTTTCAGAAATGCACATTAAGATAAAGTTAAACACTTTATAAAAAATAAATCCAAGCACCTTGACCACAGGGTATTCCCCGACACTTCTCGGAAGTGCGGGGTATTCTCAACGTGCTGGATAAAATCAAAAAAGGAGGAAGAAATGACAGCAAAGTCAGCAAAGACAAAAGAAGATGTGCTCAAATTAGTGAAGGATAACGATGTTAAGTTTATCAGGATATGGTTTACAGACATTCTGGGACAGTTAAAGAGTTTTGCTATTACCAGTGAGGAACTGGAAGGTGCTTTTGAAGAAGGAATGGGTTTTGACGGCTCATCTATTAAAGGTTATGCAAGGATTGATGAGAGTGATATGATTGCAAAACCTGACCCGACAACTTTCCAGATTATCCCTTGGAGACCTAAAGAGAAGGCAGTTGCAAGAATGTTCTGTGATGTCCTTAATCCTGACGGAAGCCATTATGAAGGAGATCCACGTTATGCTTTAAAGAGAAACCTTGAAAGATTGAGAGAGAAAGGATATACCTTTTACCTGGGACCTGAACTTGAATTCTTCTATTTCAAGAACGACAAAGGTACAGAGGTTCTGGATGAAGGCGGATATTTTGACCTTACTACATTAGACGCAGCAAGCGACCTAAGAAGGGAGACAGTCCTTACGCTTGAGGCAATGGGGATAAAGGTTGAATACTCGCACCATGAAGTTGCACCTTCACAGCATGAGATTGACCTCAGGTATGCAGATGCCTTAACAATGGCAGACAATGTTATGACCCACAGGGTGGTGGTGAAAGAGGTGGCGACCAAGTACGGCTGTTATGCTACCTTTATGCCAAAACCGATTTTTGGGCAAAATGGAAGCGGTATGCATACCCATCAGTCGCTCTTTAAAGGCAATAAAAATGTCTTTTTTGATGCCAAAGACAAGTACTATCTCTCCGGGATAGCGAAAAGCTATATAGCAGGATTGTTAAAACATGCGGCTGAAATAACAGCAGTATGCAGCCAGTGGGTCAACTCATATAAAAGGCTTGTGCCGGGCTATGAAGCGCCTGTCTATATCTCATGGGCAAGGAGAAACCGTTCAGCACTTGTGAGGGTACCGCTCTACAAGCCGGGCAAAGAACAGGCAACAAGAATTGAATTCCGTTCTCCTGACCCGGCATGCAATCCCTATCTTGCTTTTTCTGTTATGCTTGCAGCAGGATTAGAAGGGATTGAGAAAGGTTATAAGCTACCTGAACCAGTGGAAAAAGATATCTATCATCTTAGTGATGAGGAGAGAAAAAAATTAGGAATTAAGGCTCTACCAGGCAGCCTTATAGAAGCAACGGAAATAGCCGAGAAAAGCGAGGTCGTACGAAAAGCATTGGGTGACCATATATTCAATAACTTCATTATGAATAAAAAAGTTGAATGGGATGACTACAGGATAAAGATTCATCCGTATGAATTAGGGCGGTATCTGCCGATACTGTAGGTTTTTCTGAAGATATTTAGAAGAGGCGTGCTGGTATCCCGGCACGCCTCTTCTTTGTTCAAGACCTCTCCTTTTAATCCCCTAACTTGTTATAATTAAACACATGATAATCCACAGGTCTATATTCAGAGAACTCTTTGCGAATTTCCTCGTTGTAATCGCCTTTCTTTCTTTTGTGCTTTTTATGGAAAAGTTTGTAAGGCTGACAAGGCTTGTCATGGGCAAAGGGGCTGAACTGACAGACATCCTTAAAGTATTTTTATTCCTTCAGCCGCCCATCTTGCTGCTTTCCATTCCAATGGCAATACTCATAGCCGTATTTCTGACTTATGGGAGGATGTCAACAGACAACGAGATAATCATGCTGAAAAGCAGCGGTATGAGTTTCTGGTTTATCTCAAAACCCGCAGTTATATTTTCAGCATTAGGCTTCGGCATCCTGCTTTTTATCAGCCTGTATCTTCTGCCCAGAAGTGTTCATGCATTTAAACAGACTCTTTACGAAGTAATTGCAAAAAAGGCATCAATGACCATAGAGAAACAGACGTTCTCAAAAGTCTTCAAGGGAACCGTGATATTTGTGAAGGAAATGCCGTCGGGCGACAGATTTAACGGGATTTTTATTTATACAGATGCAGATTCCCCTACCAGGTATCCCGCTGTAATAGTGGCTGAGAATGGCGCAATACGCTCATACCCTGAGGAGGGCTTGATTGAACTTAACATGCACAACGGATTGATACACGCATTTACAGAGAAAGGTTCATCAGAAGTCACCTTCTGGGAATACAATTTAGTGCTGACATCAATGATAGAGACCAAAAGAGAAAAGAAACTGGATGAAATCAGGTTCGCAGACCTCTGGAAAGGAAAAGGTGACAATGTATTATGGCACGTGGAGATAAACAGACGGCTTGCTATCCCTTTTGCATGCCTGATTTTCGGACTCCTCGGGCCTGCACTCTCCACAAAGATAGGGAAGACAGGGCGGATAGGAAGTTTCTCATTCAGCCTCTCTATTTTAGTGCTTTATTATTTCCTTTTCATATTTGGAGAAGGCACTGCCAAGGCAGGGAAACTGTCACCTTTTTTAGGGCTATGGGGTCCAAACATATTATTCGGCATAGCAGCAGGTTTGTCCTTTTATATAGCATACAGGGACAAACCGCTCTTAAGAAGAAGTTAAGAGTTATGAGTTAAGAGTTATGAAAATTTTAACGAAATATTTTTTAAAAGAATTCTTAAAATTTTACTTCACCATCCTATTGGCTCTTATAGCAATCTTGCTGGTTGCAGAATTCTTTGACAAGGTTGATGAGTTCTATGCCAAAAAGCCGCCTGTTAATTTAGTGCTTGAATATCTTTTGTTGCAGTGCCCGCGGTTTTTGTTGTTTGCTTCCCCTGCTGCATCTTTACTGTCCATACTACTTACTATCGGGGTTGCACTGAAATGGAAAGAAACCATAGTAATTCAGGCATCAGGCGGAAGTATAAAAAAATTCTTTTCATCATTTCTGCTTATCGGGGTTATAATCAGCCTTCTTGCCCTACTTGTCAGTGAAACCCTTATTCCTGCAGCCTCAAAACAAGCTCTGTTGATAAGGAATACCAGAATACTGCAGAGACAGCAGAGGATTACTTACAAAGAAGGGGCACTGTGGCTTAAAGGCCTTGACGGCAGTCTGGTTCGCATTAAGGATTTTTTCGGAGATGAAAACACGGCATTAAAAATCAGCATATTCAGTTTTAACTCTTCATTTAATTTGCTCAGGAGGACAGAGGCAGAAGAGGCTAAATGGATCGGCAGCAGCAAATGGGAACTCAAAGATGCAACTGTCTTTGATTTTAATAAAAAAACAACTACAAAATATGCGTCAATGGTTTCAGAGTCAATTGAAGAACCAAAGATATTCAAGGATGAATTAAGAAAACCCGAGGAGATGAGTTTTGTTGAACTTTATACATACTACAAAAGACTTGAGAAGGCCGGGTTTAAAAACATCAAGTACCTTATAGACCTTTACGGAAAATTAGCTTATCCGGCAGTGAATTTTGTCATGGTCCTTTTCGGGCTGTCACTTGTGCTTAACAGCAGGCTTAGAGGCGGCATAATGGCAGCCGGACTGGGGCTTGTCGTGAGCCTTTTTTACTGGCTGATTTATTCAATCAGCATATCTCTCGGCAATACGGGCGCTATCCCGGCGTGGCTTGCTCCGTGGATTGGGCCTGTTGTCTTTGGCATTGCAGGATGCGCGATGTATATGAGGATTAAAGAGTAACCCCGCGCTGGTTATAAAGATTCAAGTAAAAATTATCAATGAGCATTTAACAATTATCATTTTGAATTTTGCAATTTTAAATTTGACTTGAATTATTTAATATATAGCAATGCCCCACGGAGAGCCTGAATAACTGCTGTCAGTAGCAGGTGCAAGTTTGATTGTGCCCGTAACTTTATTGTTTGTCGTATCAATAACCGACACAGATACGTCTGCATGATTTACCACATATACCCTGCTGCCTTCAGGGTCAACTGCGATGCCGATAGGCCCTTTCCCGACACTGATTTTTTCAATTACCTTGTCGGCGACAGTATCAATAACTGATACAGTGTTTTCTTCCCTCTGCGTCACATATGCCCTGTTTTTTGCAGGGTCTAATGCGATATACCACGCCACCTTGCCTACTTTTATTGTTCCCGTCTCCTTATTACCTACAGCATCCATGACCGAAACTTCACCTTTGCCATGAATGGCTACATACACCTTCTTTTTAGTTTGGTCAATTGCAACGCCCAGAGGTGTATCGCTGACCTTAATTGTGCTTATTACCTTGTTGTCTACTGTATCAACAACTGAAACTGTCTTATCCCCTGAATTGCTTACAAAGAGTTTATTCCCGAAAATATGCATATCAAAGGGTCCCACACCCACTTCAACTTTGCCCTTAACTGTATTTGTCTTAAGGTCAAGCACTGAAAGCGTCTTATTCAGATTTTTCCCATCAACCATATTTTCCGTATCAGCCGCATATCCCGCACCTGAAGCCGGGTCAACCACTACTGACATCGGGCCTATGCCGACCTTTATCTTACCAACAACGTCATTGCTTGCAAGGTTTATAACAGAAACCGTGCTGTCGCCGGGGCTGGAATTAACAACATATGCCTTTTTATTTTTAGAATCAATTTCAATTCCCGCAGGCCAGACGCCCACCCTTATTGTCATTACCACCTCATTTTTTGCGGTATCAATTACAGAAACAGTGTTATTGCCCGAATTAGTCACATAAAGTTTTTTACCTGCCGCAAATAAGTCATTGCCGCATACGGTCAGCAGTGTAAAAATGCAGCAGACAGAAACCAAAATTACAAGTTTAAGTTTCATTTTTACTCCTTTCTTTTTTTCTTAAAATTGGACTTTCTTATTATATTCTTACCATTCAAATTGTCAAGAACTTTGACTAATTTCCTTCATTATCGCCGCCCCTGCGCTCGTCCCTATCCTCGTGGCCCCTGCATTAATAAAGGCAAGCACATCCTTCAGCGTCCTGATACCGCCCGCAGCCTTTATGCCAACCTTCCCTTTTGTCGCCTCCTTTATCATCGCAACATCCCTGACCACCGCGCCTCCGTGCGCAAAACCCGTTGAGGTCTTTACAAATTCCGCACCTGCCTCCATCACTGTCAGGGCAGCCTTTATTTTTTCATCGTCAGAAAGGTAACAGGTTTCTATTATTATTTTGTGCAGGATATCCGGCGTCGCCGTTATTAGGTCTGAAATTTCCTTTTTTACAAAATTCCAGTCCCCCGCCTTTGCTGCGCCGATATTTATCACCATATCAAGTTCGTCGGCGCCTTCGTGCACAGACTCCATCGCCTCAAAAATCTTCACCTTCCCAAGCGACATTCCAAGAGGAAATCCCATCACGCCTGTAAGCCTGACATTGCTGCTGGTAAGCATCTTCTTGGCGGTCCTCAAAAAGCAGGGATGGACGCAGACTGAAAAAAATCCATGCTCCATTGCCTCTCTGCATAGTCTCTGTATGTCTTTTTCTGCTGCATCAGGTTTAAGGAGGGTATGGTCAATCAGGCAGGCGATATTGAGTTTGTTTTCCATATTCCTAAGTAAGAAAGTGAATAGCGAAAAAAATTATCTGCTTTTCTCAGTTCCCAGTTCCTACTTCCCACTTCTCACTTTACCTTGTCTTATATGCTCCGCAACCTTCTTCTTATAAGCCTTACTCAGCATTTTTGTAATCTTGCCCGTCCTGCTTCCGATTTTCACATCGTCAATCATGGTCACAGGCACTATCTCCTTCGTTGTGTTGGATACAAAAACCTCATCGGCATTATAAATGTCCTCCGGAGTAAATTTCCCCTCTTTTGATTTTATTCCGAGTTCATCCGCTATATCCAGAATGATATTTCTTGTTATGCCATCTAAGACACCGACACCGAGGTCAGGTGTGCAAAGCGTATTGTTCTTTAGAAAAAAAATGTTTGACGTTGTCCCCTCTGCAATGTATCCTTTATAATTCAGCATTATTGCCTCATAAGCGCCTTGAGCCTTTGCCTCAATGTATGCAATGATATTGTTCAGGAAATTAAGCGATTTTATCATCGGGTCAAGGGCGCCTTTAAAATTTCTCCTGACTTTTACTATCGCAACTTTGACGCCTTTCTCATAACAACTTTTCGGCAACGCCTTGAAGGGTTTTGAAATTACCACAAAAGTAGGCTTTGGACAAAGCTCAGGGTCAAGCCCGATGTCGCCAACGCCGCGTGTGACGTTTATCCTTACGTATGCCTCTTTATGGTTATTTGCCTTTAATGTTTTATAAACCGCATCTTTTATTTCACGGGGGGGTCTGGAAATGTTAATCCTTATCATGGATGCCGAGCGGAAAAGGCGTTCTATATGCTCATCAAATTTAAAAACAACGCCCTTATAAACCCTTAATGTCTCATAAACACCATCGCCGTAGAGAAACCCGTGGTCAAAAACGGAAGTAAGGGCTTTGTGCATTGGAACAAGCTTGTTATTAAGATATATCACGTAAATCAGTTTATCATGAATTGATTTACATTTTCCACACAAACTTGTTAAGAAAAAGAAATTTTTGTATACTCTTGCTATATGAAGGCACTTATTACAGGCGGTGCAGGGTTCACCCCAGCACCAATTTTCATCAAGTTTGACAACATTCCTGTATTAGCCGATTTTTCAAACAGAGGTAAAATATGAAAGCATTAATTACAGGCGGTGCGGGGTTCATCGGCTCACACTTAGCTGAAGAATTACTTGAACAGGGGTATCAGGTCTTTGTCATAGACGACCTCTCCACAGGCAGTATTGAAAACATTGAGCATTTAAAAAAGTGTAAGGGTTTCCACTATACTGTAGACACAATCCTTAATGCCCCTGTACTTGCAGAACTCGTGGATAAATGTGACGTGATTTTTCATCTCGCTGCAGCCGTCGGCGTGATGCTGATTGTAGAAAGCCGTGTACGCACGATGGAG
>JACROO010000147.1 GCA_016214355.1 Nitrospirota bacterium
CATAAACGCAGAGCACTGGGACCCTTTCCAGATACTCGGTCCTCATCCTGTTAAGGTTGGCAGTAAAAAAACAATTACAGTAAGGGCATTCCTGCCTGAGGCAAAAGAGGCATTTGTTATGCCTTTACCCAGCACCACTAAGGTGCTGGGTTTACGCTCTCCGGAGCCTTTCCCCATGAGGCTCATTCATCCAAATGGTTTTTTTGAGGCAGTCTTTGAAGGTGTATCGGAAATTTTTCCCTATAAATTAAAAATAAAAAATCAGGAGGGCAGGACAAAAACCTTCTATGACCCCTACTCTTTTCCTCCGGTGTTATGCGATTTTGACCTTCATCTGTTTGGAGAAGGGACACATTATAAAAGTTACGAGAAACTTGGCGCTCATATAAAAGAAATAAACGGAGTTAAAGGAGTGCATTTTTCAGTCTGGGCTCCAAATGCACAGAGGATAAGCATCATAGGAGATTTTAACCTGTGGGACAGAAGAAGGCATCCGATGCGCATAAGGGGGGCGTCTGGAATATGGGAACTTTTTATCCCCGGAGCCATAGAGGGCGAGATTTATAAATTCTCCCTTAAGTCAAAAATAGGCAATTATGCTGAGGACAAGGCAGACCCTTACGGATTTTATTTTGAGGTAAGACCTAAGAGCGCCTCCATTGTCTATGACATAGACAAATTCAAATGGACTGACAATGAATGGATGTCAGAGAGGCAAAGGAAAAACTGGCTTGAGTCGCCTGTCTCAATTTATGAGGTTCACCTCGGCTCGTGGCTCAGGATTGCAGGGGAAGATTTCCGGTTTCTCACCTACAGGGAAATGGCTGAAAACCTTATCCCTTATGTCATGGAAATGGGGTATACGCATATTGAACTTTTGCCTGTAATGGAGCATCCCCTTGATGAATCATGGGGGTATCAGGTAATAGGTTATTTTGCGCCGACAAGCCGTTTCGGCACGCCTGAGGATTTTATGTATTTTGTTAATCAATGCCATCTGAATAATATTGGCATTATTCTTGACTGGGTTCCGGCGCACTTTCCTAAAGACCCCCACGCACTGGCGTCCTTTGACGGCACATGTCTTTACGAACACGAAGACCCCCGAAAGGGCGAGCACAGGGACTGGGGCACGTTGATTTTTAATTACGGCAGAAACGAGGTTGCTAATTTCCTGCTCTCAAATGCCCTTTTCTGGCTTGAAAAATATCATATAGACGGCTTGAGGCTTGATGCAGTGGCTTCAATGCTTTATCTGGATTATTCAAGACAGCCGGGTGACTGGATTCCCAATAAGTACGGAGGCAACGAAAACCTTGAGGCAATAGCATTTCTTAAAAAGTTCAATGAGGTTGTGCATCAGTACAATCCCGGCGTCCTTACCATTGCCGAGGAATCAACCGCATGGCCCATGGTCTCAAAGCCCACCTATCTTGGAGGGCTCGGCTTCAGCCTGAAGTGGAACATGGGATGGATGCACGATACGCTTGTGTACTTCACAAAGGATTCCATACACAGGAAATATCATCATAACAACCTGACTTTCAGTCTCCTTTACGCATTTACGGAAAATTTTGTCCTTGTGCTCTCGCATGATGAGGTCGTGCACGGGAAACGCGCGCTGCTTGACAAGATGACCGGCGATTTCTGGCAGAGGTTTGCAAACTTCCGGCTTCTGCACGGTCTTATGTTCTGTCATCCGGGCAAAAAACTCCTGTTTATGGGAGGCGAAATCGGGCAGTGGGTTGAATGGCGTTCTAATGAGTCAATTGAATGGCATCTGCTTCAATACGAACCGCATTTAAAACTTCAGAGGTTTGTTAAAGACCTGAATGTAATTTATAAGCAGGAGCCTTCGCTTTATGAGATAGATTTCCACCATACAGGCTTTGAATGGATAGACTTCAAGGACTGGGAGCAAAGCATCGTCTCTTTTGTAAGAAAGGCTAAAAATCAGGATGATTCCATTGTTGCAGTCTTTAATTTTACCCCTGTCCCGAGATTCGGCTACCGCATTGGCGTGCCAAGGGAAGGCTTCTACAAGGAGCTTATTAACAGCGACTCAAGCGCTTACTGGGGCAGTAATGTAGGGAATTCGGGAGGTATCCATGCAGAGCCGATACCATGGCAGGGAAAACCCTTTTCCCTGAACCTTGCCCTCCCGCCGTTAGGCATGGTTATGCTTAAAAAAATGGGTTAAATGGTGAGCCTCCTCATTGACACCATTCTTTTATATGTGATACGCTTTTAATAAGTAACGTCATGTTAGACAAAACTGCAGTTACAAAGATAGCCCAAAAGCATATTGAGAAAGGCGAGATAGACAAAGCCATTGCCGAGCTGCAGAAACTCCTTGCAGAAGAGCACGATCCAAATATTTATAATACAATAGGCGATTTATATCTGAGGAAAAAAGAAACGGAGAACGCAATAGAGGTGTTTAAAAAGGCTGCTGATATCTTCAGGGAAGGCGGTTTTTATCTCAAGGCAATTGCTTTATATAAGAAAATCCTGAATATAAATCCTTCAGATGTACCAACACTTATTTTGTCAGGAGAGCTTAATGCAGGAAGGGGTTTAACAGGAAACGCAAGTGAGAATTTCTCAACAGCCGTGGATATCCTTCTGAAAGGAGGCTCAACCGAAAAGGCATTAGATATTTATAAAAAGATGATTAAGGTCTTCCCGTCTAATGCAGCTTTAAAAATAAAGGCTGCAGAACTTTCCGTTAAGATTGGTTACACAGAAGGAGCTGTTAAGGAATATATTGAGGCTGCAACACACTATTTAGACAATGGCGTAACTGATAAGGCACAGGCATTTTATCATAAGGCAATTGAACTTGACCCGAAAAACGTCGCTGCATTGCTTGGATTAGGCAGGATAGCAGAACGGCAGAACAACATTGAGCAGGCATTGGAATATTTAAAAAATGCCTTATCCATTGCACCCGGTAACAGTAATGCCTTGCTGGCATATTCAAGTCTTGCCGCTAAAACGGGCAATACAGAGGAAGGCAGGCAGTGCCTGATTAA
>JACROO010000001.1 GCA_016214355.1 Nitrospirota bacterium
GCTTATCGCTGAATGTAACTGCGCCGACTACAGGGTCGCTTAAGTATTATTATTCCCGCAGCAGACTGTCTCTGAATAGCACCTCAATTACAGGAGTCTCAGCTTCGGGTGGAGTAGCAACAGTTACAGGAGGGGGTACGGTTAACGGCCTCGCCGGATGTACCTTTACAGCAGCAGTGACTGACAGTCCTGATAAAATGGGTATAACAATTGTTCCCGGAGGTTACTGCACAACATCTTATATCGCGCCTGTTAGTGCAGTAATTGGAAACTATACGGTGGTAGGAAAGTAAGGAGTTAAGAGTTCAGAGTTAGGAGTTTAGAGTAGGGAGTTTGGAATTTAGGAGACATTAGCGAGAGACGCTCACTGTCCAGAGGTCTCGGGAGAGTGAGCGTCTTTATTATTTTTTCCGGCTGCAAGAAACTCCCTGATTACATTTATAAAGTTTCTGAAATCCTGCAAGTGCTTTTTGTATATTCCATAAGTAACGGAATCATCTACGTTGTCATAACCATGAATAAGGATATTCCTGAATCGCACCATTGATTTAAAAGTTTCACCTGCCTCTTTTGGCACTACCATATTTTCTGAGAGGATACTAAAACATTCAGCATAGGTCTCCGGTTCTCTTAAATCCAGACCCGTTATAAAGTGTTTGCATATATCAACCATCTGCTCAATTGCAAGTTCTATATTTCTTTCTACAAACCTTTTTACGATAGTGTTTCCCTTAAAACCTTCAAAATCTTCTATTTTTACTTCTTTCAGTTCTCTCAAAAAATCCTCAATTCTTCGTAATTTCTTTTCAACTAAATATTTATCAATCATAAACATACATCCCTGAGACATATTTATACTCGTCGTAATCAGTAATAGTTTTTTCTCTGAACTTAGTGTAAATATAATGGTCCTTAACAGCCAGAGGAATCCCATACTTCATGACCTGATGTCTGAGAAAGGCGGAGGCATTGTTCAAGACTATAAGGTCAATATCTTTGCCTGCCAGTTCTGAAAGTTTATTGATAATAAAGAGAAGTTCAACATCTTTTGGCGGGTTCTTAAAATAAATTGCTATATCAATATCGCTAAATGGCTTTTGTCTTCCTTTAGCATATGAACCAAAAACAAAGGCAAAAATTATATTTGCATCGCTTTTCAGAAACTCCATCAGCGAGTGCATATACCGGCTCTCAATAAACGTATTGTCTTTTGTATGTTTTATCATTTTTATATATATTACAACAGTAGTGTCCGGTAAATCTTGTGTACATATTGATTGTTCATCTTCTTATAATTTAAGGTTTATTAACCATATAAACGTCATTCCCGCTTGTCGGGAATCCCTCTTTTTTACTTATAAAGGAAAGATTCCGGACAAGCCGGAATGACAACCAGTTAATATTTAATCATTTTTTAACCGGACACTACTGATATTACAACATCAAAATTACAACTCCATTATGGCATAAACGGTGAGGGATTACAAAGAGGGCGCATGCCCCAAACTCCATTTAAAATAGATGCCTCCATACCTGGATGCAGATATTTGTATAGACCCCTGCTAAGAGGTCATCCAGCATAATACCTGCCCCTCCAGGGACAATTCTCTCAATTCTTCTTATCGGCGGCGGTTTAAGTACATCAAAGAACCTGAATAAGAAAAATGCTGCAATGAGATAACCAGTATTTTTCGGGACAAACAAAACACACAGTAAATATCCGCAGAACTCATCTATGATTATGTGACCGCTGTCTTTGCCGAGAGCCTTCTCGGCGTTATGGGAGGTGAGCACACCCAAAAGAAATGCAGGCAGGAAGATTAGCACGAGTTCTAAGTTATCAGGTTTTAGCAAGGTAACAAGCAGGAGGCTTACTGCTGTGCCGAATGTCCCCGGTGCAACAGGCATATAGCCAACAAAACCGAGTGTTGCGATTAATTTATAAACCCTGTCTGCCATTTTTTATGAAATGTATTTTTGGTATAAGGCATAGACGCCCTCAAAACCTTTAGAAAGCAACAAAGATTATTATATGTCATGTTGCAAATTTTATAGTTTTTTGAATAGAACTATTTACTAAAAAGCAACATGACTTCAAATGTGTTGCTCTAAAGCTTTTTCATGCATCCATGCCTTATCCTAATGTATTTTTTAGGTTAATGTTTTCAATCCTCTTTGATAATCCTATATGAATGTGTTATCTTTGCCGCCTTGCCCAGTGTTGCACCGACAGAGCAGTATTTACCCAGCGAGAGTTCAATAGCCCTTTTTACAGCCTCCTCTGAAATGTCTTTGCCTGTTACCGCATATTCAATGTGTAAATCAGTGTAATAGTGCGGCGCCGTCTCCGCTTTTTCACCCCTTACATTTATTTCAAACCTGCTTACATTCTGTTTTTTCTTTCTTAGGATGGAGATTACGTCCATGCCAGAGCATCCGCCGAAAGCCATCAGGAGCAGCTCCATAGGCCTTGCTCCGGTATTATTGCCGCCTACGTCAGGGGTGGAATCCATAACTACTGCGTGACCAGAGTCAGCACCGGCAACAAACTGCATACCGCTTACAAGGGTAACTTTTGCATTTGGCATTATCCCTCCCTGCAATTTTACAATTAACGTCTTCCACTTTAAAAAATATCCTGTTTTTTGTCAAACCAAAAAAATTAGTATTTTTTCATCCTCTAAGCTATCATATTAATTCTAATGGGCAAAATGGATTTTGAATCACTTTTTAAGGAATCGGCGAAAATTCACGGGCACCTGTGCCCAGGCCAGGTGCTTGGCGTAAGGATGTCAATGCTCGGGTTAAAAAAGATTGGCATTAAAGACCCCAGAGGCGATGATAAAAAGAACCTGATTGTTTTTGTTGAGATAGACAGATGTGCGACTGATGCTGTTCAGTCTGTTACAGGCTGCAGCCTTGGGAAAAGGACCCTGAAGTTTATGGACTACGGCAAGATGGCGGCAACCTTTGTGAACCTTAAAACAAGCAGGGCGGTAAGAATTGTGGCAAGGGAAGATTCAAGGGATAAGGCAAAGGAATACTTCCCTGAGATTGCGGATAAGTATGAGGCGCAGCTTGAGGCATATAAAATAATGACTGACAAAGAACTCTTTGATGTAATGGAGGTCAGTATAAATATTAAAAAGGAAAATCTGTCCGGCAAGCCGTCAGGAAGGGTCAAATGTGATAAATGCAATGAGTATGTTCAGGTTGCAGATCCGATTCTGCGAGAGAGGAGAGGCGTTAAAAAAGGTGAAAAGATTTTGTGCAGGCCGTGTGCCTCCGGAGGATATTATAACGTTAAAAAATTATAAACAGGAGACTCTATGGAAAAAGTAGTTCTAAAAACTGAGATGCCTGATGTTGGAACACCGAGGAGCGGGAAGGTAAGGGATATTTATGACCTTGGAGACTACCTGCTTCTTGTTGTTACTGACAGGCTTTCTGCATTTGATGTAGTCCTCCCAAATGGTATACCCGGGAAAGGGAAAGTGTTAACGCAAATATCTATTTACTGGTTCAGGCAGATGGAAGATATTATCAAAAACCATATAGTGGCTGTAAAAGTTAAGGATTTTCCCGAGAAACTGCGCAAGTACGGTGATATGCTTGAAGGCAGGAGCATGCTTGTAAAGAAGGCAGTCCCGATGCCTGTTGAATGTGTTGTGAGGGGTTCCCTCTCAGGTTCAGGATGGAAGGAATACAAAGAGGGCGGGACAGTCTGCGGCATAAAACTCCCTGAAGGTCTTGTGGAATCATCCATGCTTCGTGAACCGATTTTTACGCCAAGCACAAAGGCAGATGAGGGGCATGATATAAACATATCGTTTGAACAGGTGAGGAATATTGTCGGAGATGAGATGGCAGCAAAATTAAGAGATACAAGTATCAGGATATTCTCAAAGGCAAGGGATATGGCAGAGGAAAAAGGCATAATTATAGCTGATACAAAATTTGAATTTGGCATTTACCCCGTTAGAAATCAAAATTTTTCTAACGGGGTAAATCATGGCGAACTAATACTGATAGACGAACTGCTTACACCCGACTCGTCGCGTTTCTGGTCGTTAAAAGACTATGTCCCTGGCAGGAGTCAGAACAGCTATGACAAGCAGATAGTCAGGGACTATCTGCTCACGCTTGAATGGGATAAGAGTTATCCCGGTCCTGTGCTTCCTGATGAGATTATTGAAAAAACCGCACAGAGATACAAAGAGATACTTGAAATATTAACAAGTTGAAAAAACCTTAACTGCCGAAGACATGAAAAAATTCAAGAGGACTGCTTTCCCATTTACATTAGCGTTTCTCTATATTGTATTTTTCCTGTCATCTTACCTGCTGAAGACAAAGCCTGCATTAATCATTTGGTTTTTATTTGCCAGTATTGTAGCAGGTGCAGGATTATACCGGTATATTCGTCACATAAAAAACGGCTTTCTTCCGGGGTGGAAAAGCCTTGAATTTTTACTGCCGTTGCTTCTTTCCATTGAAGGCATGATTCAGTTTTTTGGCAAGCCGTTATTCCATCTCATGTATATTCCGTTTATTGTGATTATTTCAGGCAATTTTCCGCTTAAAATTGTCATCAGTTGTATCCTCACGATTCTTCTGCTGGGGATGCCGGCTGTCTGGTGGAGCAGGGGATACTTTACTGAAGAAGGCGGGAGCTATTTATCAATATTAGTCACCGGTATTATCTCATACCTTATCTTTTATAAAAAAATAAAACTGTCGCAAAAGGCAATTAAGGACCTTGAAAAACTTAAGAGCAGTGCCTTAAGCCTTGAGTCATCTACAGAAACATCCCTTTTTAATGAGGACAGGTTTTCTCATCTGGTTAAATCCATTCTTGATACCGAGAGTGAGTTAAAGGAAATGCTTAATCTTACGCGGAAAATTATGAATACCGATTCCTCATCGCTTTTTATGCTTGAAGGCGATAAGCTTGTTCCGAAGGCATCTACCGAAGATATATATTCAAAGTCAGAATATCACGGAGAGGGTTATTTGCTGAGTGTAATCAAAGGGAAAAAGCCGTTAATTCAGTCAAGGCTAAAATACAGCCTCTTTGACTTCGGCAACAGCCAGGCAAAGAGTGCGAACTCTTCCTTATGTGTGCCGGTCTTTGACGGCAATGTCCCCGTAGGGGTGATTGAAATGGTAAGCAAAAGGGAATCTGCCTTTGGCGAGCGCGAAAAAGATATTGCGCTGAGCATTGCGCTCAGGATAGGCGAGATAATAAGAAAGACAAGGAGTTATATTGAAGTGGAACGTTTTGCAAAAGCCTTTAAATCATTGCTTGAGGCAAGCAGGACGCTCAGCACCTCTTTAAAAACCGAGGAAATAGCGGATAAGCTCGTAGAGCTTGTCTTTGGCATGGTGAGTTCGTCTGCAGTCGGTTTTTTCATTCCTGATAAAGGAGAGCTCAGAGTTATTGCAAAAAGGGGATTTGAGCCGGAGGGCGGGAGTTTTTATCCCAAAGGCACCTACTTTGATTTAAAAATTAAAAACAGGCATCACCTGCATTTTTCTCATCTTGAAGGGAAACGCGGCGTATATCCGTTCATGTTTGCTGATATCAGGACATTTTTAGGAATACCTATTCTGTTTGAAAATGATGTGCTGGGCGTGCTTGCGATTGTTTCAAAAGAACCCGATGCCATAAGTTCGTTTTATGTGCATTTTCTGAGCATAGTTGCTGACCAGGCGGCACTGTCC